>JAUVIG010000438.1 GCA_030592825.1 Chlorobiota bacterium
ATTAAATAACAAACCTCTTAATTAATTCTACTTTACGACTTTACCCTTTTGGCGGTTTTAAACCCCAAAAGTGGTTTCTTTGTTTATCCTCCGACAGGGTTTACAACCGCTGTCGGGGATATTCCGGTTAATTTTACAGCTTAATATCTTAAACTCGTAAAGTAGAATTAAGGGTACTCCTAAAAACTCATTTCTTTCAAAAAACAAACCTGCCGGCTTTCCGGCAGGCAGGTTTAAGATTTGTTGCTAATAATTTGGAATCAATTATTTCAATTCGGTAAAAAAATGGCAGAACTGTTTTAATCAGTTTTAGTTCTCACAACTCTAAATCCTACATAAAAATTCTTTTTATTTTGCTCCAAAAATGAACGTCTGGGAATTTCAATATTAATCATTTTATCTCTTCTTGTTCCGCCTCTGAATACTCTTTTGTTTCCTACATCAGGTCCTTTCGGATTATCAACTGCTTTTTTCTTATAATATAACTCATAATAATAATCCCAGCAAAATTCTGCAATGTTTCCCGACATATCATATATCCCTAATTCATTAGGTAATAATTCACCTGATTTATGTTCAAGACCTTGATATGTTTCACTGAACCACGCAACAAGATACGGACTGTTACTTCCGCTGAATGTATAGTCTTTTGACCGATGACCGCCTTTAGCAGCATATTCCCATTCAGCTTCAGTTGGTAATCTGTAACCGTTAGATTGAAAGTTACAAGTAACATAAAAGATTTTCTCTTTCTCGTTTCTCACAATTTTATATGCTTTATCGTAACCATCTCTTCTGCTTAACCAATTACACATCATAACTGCTCTTTCCCAAGAAATATTTGTTACAGGAAAACCGAAAGTGCCGTATGGTTCACTATAACCGGCAATTCCACAAAATGCAGAATACTCATCAAAACTAATTTCATATTGTGATATATAAAAATCGTTAAGCGTTACTTCATGTTTGGGTATTTCATCTTTAAAAAAATCACTGCTGCTGCCCATTTCAAAAGTACCGCCGTTAACTAAAACCATCTTTATTTCTTTTTGAGAATAAACGACTGAAGTTAATAAAATTAAAAATATTAAAATAACAGTTCTTCTTGGTCTCATTAGCTTGTTTATATTAAAAATCATTCAAATATTTGAGTAAACAATACAAAATCCTTGCCTTAAAAGAAAATGTAACAAAATATATTTTCAATCTTAACGAAGAAATATACTTTTGTATATTATTTTTAAAACGCCAAAAGTTTATGGTATATATCTCTTCACATAATATTATTTCATCTTTAGGTTTTAATTCAGATGAAAATCTAATTAATATTTCAGATAATATTACCGGAATTAAAATTGTTAATGATTTATATTTATCACCTGAATCTGTTGCTGTATCACTTGTCAATACTGAAGAACTTAATTTGGGATTTTCACAAATATCAAACACAAATAAATATACTCGTTTTGAAAAATTGTTGATACTCTCAATTAATGATGCTCTAACTAAAACAAATATTGATATAAAAAATTCTAAAACCTTATTAATAATATCAACGACAAAAGGGAATATTGATCTTCTTCAAAAAGATAAATTGAATTCTTTTGAATTTGATCGAGTTCAACTTTGGAAGTCTTCCGAAATTATTAAGGATTTTTTTAACCACCCTAATAAACCTGTTACTGTTTCAAATGCATGTATATCAGGCTTATTATCAATAATTGTTGCAAAACGATTAATTGAAGCAGGTAAATATGACCATGCAGTAGTTGCAGGCGCTGATATTTTGCCTGAATTTACTCTATCCGGATTTCAAGCATTCAAAGCTGTAAGTGAAGGAGCATGCAAACCTTTTGATAAAGATCGTTCCGGGATGACTCCCGGAGAAGGTGCAGGAACAATTATTCTTACTAATGATAAAAATAAAGCATCTAAACCATATATTCAAATAACCAGTGAAGCAAGCAGCAATGATGCCAATCATATTTCCGGCCCTTCAAGAACCGGAGAAGAACTTGCAATATCAATTAATAAATCATTAAAAGAAGCCGGTATTAATTCCCAAAACATTGATTATATATCTGCTCACGGAACGGCAACTTTGTTTAATGATGAAATGGAGGCTAAAGCATTAAAATTTTCAGGATTAAATAATGTTCCCGTAAACAGTATTAAAGGGTACTTAGGTCATACATTCGGAGCTGCAGGAATTATTGAAACAATAGTTGCAACAGATTCATTAACAAAAAACAAACTATACAAATCATTAGGTTATAATGAACAAGGAACTGACAGTAAGATAAATATTATTACTGAAAACAGAGAAGTTTCGGTGAATAATATTTTAAAAACTGCATCGGGTTTCGGCGGTTGCAATGCATCATTAGTAATCAGCAAAAAAAATAAAAGCAAATCTCAATTTAAAAAAACAGAATATAAAATTGAGAAAAAAGTGAAGTTGTATAATAACAGATTATTTATTAATGATGAAGAAGTTAAAACAATTGAAAGCAATATGAATTTATCGTTTTCAAAATATGCCAAAGAAGTTTATAAATCGTACGGAATAAAATATCCGAAGTATTATAAAATGGATAATTTAAGCAAATTAGCCTTTTTATCATCAGAAATCTTGTTAAAAGATATTGAACTGTTTAAAAAATATAAAGAAGATGAAATTGCCGTCATTCTGTCAAACGGAAGTTCTTCATTAGACACAGATGTTGAGTATCAACAAACTATAAATGACAGAGATAACTATTTTCCGAGTCCTTCAGTTTTTGTCTATACTTTAGCCAATGTAATGATTGGTGAAATTTGCATCAGAAATAAGATAAAAGGGGAAAATACAGTATTTATTTCAAAAGATTTTAACAAAGAATTTATATTCGATTATGTTGACATCTTATTCAAAACCGGCAAAGCAAAAGCATGCATAACCGGAAGAGTAGAATACAATTATCCGAACGGAAACTATGATGCTGAACTTTATCTTTTAGAATCAACAATATAAGATTATTATTGTTAATATTGCCGGGAAATAAATTATGAAACTTACAACATATATATTCATCTTAATAATATCTCTTTCAATAACCTGTAATTCAAAATATAAGTATGTTGATGAACAAAAATTTATTGGAGAATGGGAATTGAAAGGAAGGGGTTCATTTATCGGTATGCAAATTAAGATTATTAATGAAGATGGAAATCTTAAAGGAAAAATAATAAAGCTTTCAGATTCAAAATATGTAAAAATGTTTGCTGAAGAGGGTGATGTATGGATAAAACAAATCAAAAGAAATTCAAATTTTGCATTTACTATAATTGAATCAAAAATTGCAGATGAATTATTCGCAATGTACGGTAACAGTACAAGCAATGAGTTTCAAGCAGAATTTATTAATGATAACAAAATAGGACTTGCGAAAGGTAATAGTGACCCGCAAAAATCCTCAATTTTTTATGAACGAATAAATAACAAATAAATTAAATGGAAGAACTAATTTTAAAACTAAAAGAACAAATTATTGATGCTTTAAATCTTGAAGATATGGAACCTGATGAAATTGAAACGGAAGAACCGTTATTCGGCGACGGACTGGGATTAGATTCAATTGACGCATTAG
>JAUVIG010000088.1 GCA_030592825.1 Chlorobiota bacterium
ATTGTAACCACATGATTTCCTTTCTCTTTCAACGCCCTGACCACCGGATAAATGGATCCCATGCCAAAACAACCGCCAATGCAAAGCACTGTACCGAAATTTTCTATTTCCACCGGTTTACCAAGCGGTCCGACAATTGACGGGATTTTATCGCCCGGTTTCAGCATAGCAAGATTTGATGTTGAAGTACCGACTTCCATAAAAACAATAGAAAGATGTCCGGTTTCGCAGTTCCAATCGGCAGCAGTAAGTGGTATCCTTTCGGATCCTTCTCCTGCGTGTATAATTACAAATTGTCCCGCTTGAATTTCTTCAACAATATCAGGTGCTTTTATCACCAAAAGGTGAAGATTAGGGACTATCATTTTTCTTTCAATAATTTCAAACATGTTCCTTTCTTATATTTACAGGGCATGGGTTGCTTTCAAACTCTGTTTTGCCATTGGATTGAACCAAGTAAAAATAGCCCGGGGTGATTTGTTTTCTTATAATTACCGGATAGCATTTTTTCGTTTGATATGAAGCCAATTGCACATTATCGTTATTATTTAAATTCAGTTTTCCTGCATCTTTCGGATGCAACATTATATGAGCCGGTTTCACAAGTTCACCAAAACCGGCAATACCGGAGCTTAAGTTCAAATTGCTGTATATATTCTGTGATTTTTCTTGTACCAAAACGTAAGGAAATGTTTTATCGGGAACAGCAATAGTTTCATGTTTTTTTGCTGATTTTGGATTAGCTGTGTTTGCCTCCCTTTCATTTACTGTTACTCTGGTTTTGAATCCGGGTATTTTGAATTGCATTTTTTTTGCAATTTTTGAAAATACGTCTTGATGCGACAATGAATAGCCGTGTGGTTCTGCTACTGCTTTGGTTTTTTGAACTTTTCTGTCAGTATTAAGGTAAGAACCGTCAGACTCGCCCCAAAGTGCAGTTGGTAATATAACATCAGGTTCCGATTGCGGAGAGGCCGGGAATGCATTTTGATAAACTATATGTTTTACATTGGGACGTTTATGAAACGGATTATCTCCGATTAAATATAATAAATCGTATTTTCCTTCTTTTATTTTTTCATTAATCTCGTTAAACGTTTTTAATTTCACCAAAGCCATTAATCCGTTTAAGTTCCCGTAAGGGTTGGGCATATAAAGTTTGGCCTTGGTAAGTTTAACGATTTGTCTTATTTTATCCAGTAAAGGAATGCAATTGCTTAATGAAATTATTTCGGGGCCGATAATAACGGCAGGTTTTGAATTTTTCAGTACATCAATAAGCTTACTCTGTTTTGCCGATTCTGTTTTGCCGTTTTTAATACCGGAAATTATTTGATCAAGATATTTATGTTCTTCGCATGGGTCGGGGATAAGTTGATGCTCTGCAAATCTTGTAGTGGTATCTTTTACCCATCCGATTTGAAAATAGGGAACGTCGTTGCTTGCTGCTGTTTTTATCATCATGGTAACAGGAGCAACATTATAATTTCCGTTAAGAAAAAATGAAACAAAAGAGCTTGCATTGTTCAGTTCCTTTTTCGTGACAGAAGAACCGGCCAAGCGCATATATGCAAACAAGTTTTTGTCAATAACCGATGAAGTAATGTCTTCGGTTTTTAATATATTTTCTGCTATATATTTTGCTTGGGATATTTCTTCTAAACTTAAGCTCGGAGACAAAAACACAGCTGAACGTTTCGGTTTTGTCTCTGTCAATATTTTTTCGGTTTTGTTTATGGCAAAATCCCATGATACAATTCCGTAACCTTCTTCATATTTAAATTGGGGCTCTGAAATACGTTCCGTTCGGTTGATTAGTTCCGAAAGACAAAAACGGCCTTTTACACACAGTTCGCCTCCGACTTCATGTGGTTTCCCGGGGGGCAAGGTGCCTACAATTTTGTTATTTAAAGAAAGGACTTGTATTTCACAATTCAAACTGCATATCGGACATACAGACGGATCGTATTTTTCAGGTAATCCCCACCATTTTCTGCTTTTTTCCGACATAGCACCGGTAGGACAAACTGATACACAGGCACCGCAAAATTCACACAGGGCATCAATATGTGTATCACTGAAAGCGGGGCCGATTGTTGTTAGGGCGCCTCTTTGTCTTAAGGAAAGTACAGAACTTTTCCGATATTCATTGCAAATTCGAACACAACGGTCGCAATAAACACAGAGGTTGTAGTCTCTGTCGAAAAACGGGTCGTATTTTTCAACAGGTATGTTCCTGTAAAGCCCGGGCAGTTCTAATTCTTGAATTTCAAATTCTTCAACAATTCTTTGAAATTCACAATCTTGATCTTTCGGACACCAGCGGCAACCTGTAGTTACCCCTACTTTTCTTATAGTTCCCTGAAAAAAGGAACAACCTTCAACATCATCACATAACAGGCATCCTGCAGGATGTTCACTCAATATCAACTGTACCAAATCTTTCCTCATTTTCTGTAAAATGCCGGTATCAGTACGAACCACCATTCCTTCTTCTGCCACAGTTGTACAAGCAGTCGGGTATCCTCTTCTGCCTTCGATTTCAACAATGCACAGCCTGCATCCTCCGTGTGGTGTAAGTTCAGGGTGAGCACAAAGTGAAGGGATATAAATATCATTCTGACCGGCAATTTCTAAAAGTGTTGCCGGTTTTTTAATTTCGATTATTCTGTTGTTTATTGTTAGTTTCATTCTTCTTTCTTGGAAGTTATAACAATAGCATTTCCGGCAATAGCATCAAAACGGCAAATTTCATAACATGCTCGGCACTTGATACATTTTTCTTTATCCAGATTGTGTGGTTCAGAACGCGGGCCGACAATGGCTCCGGTCGGACAAACACTTACACACAATTGGCAGCCTGTACATTTTTCTTTGATAACAGCGTATTCTATTAATGAACGACAAACAAGGGCAGGGCAATAATATTCATCAACATGTTGAATATATTCCTGCCTGAAATACCGCAGTGTTGACAAGACAGGGTTTGGTGCCGTTTGTCCTAATCCGCAAAGAGAGGTTGATTTGATCATTTGTCCAAGGGATTCCAGTTTGTCAAGGTATCCGGGTTCGGCTTCTCCGGTACATATTTTTTCTAATATTTCTACCATATGGCGTGTACCCACCCTGCAAGGAGTGCATTTCCCACAGGATTCTTTTTGTATGAAATCTAAAAAGTACTTGGCCACATCCACCACACATGTGTCCTGATCCATCACAACCAATCCTCCGGAACCCATGATGGAACCGACAGAAGCCAGCGATTCATAAGTTACGGGCGTTTCGAGCAATTCTTTAGGGATACATCCCCCTGACGGGCCTCCGGTCTGGACTGCTTTAAACGGCTTAAGCGTACCGCCGCCAATATCATAAATAATTTTCTTTAATGAAATACCCAAGGGGACTTCAATCAATCCGGCACGCCTGATTTTGCCGACTAATGAGAATGTTTTTGTCCCAAAATTACCGGGAACACCAAACTGCCGGTACCAATCGGGGCCGTTGCGTATAATATGCGGTACTGTGCCAAGTGTTTCCACATTATTAATTATAGTAGGGTTTCCGTTTAGACCCGAAACTGCCGGAAATGGAGGGCGTGTACGCGGCATTCCTCTTTTGCCTTCCACTGAATTGATCAAGGATGTTTCTTCCCCGCAAACAAATGCCCCTGCGCCTTCTTTGATTTTAATATCAAATGAGAATTTTGAAGCTAAAATATTATCCCCAATCAGGTTATATTCTTTCATTTGATTTATTGCGTGTTGCAATCTCTTGATTGCAAGAGGATATTCGGCACGTATGTAAATATAACCATGTGCAGCACCAATAGCATATGCGGCAATCAGCATTCCTTCGAGCACAGCATGCGGATCGCTTTCAATAAGCAACCTGTTCATGAATGCACCCGGATCCCCTTCGTCGGCATTGCATATCAGGTATTTTGTATCTGATTTTGTATCCCTGCAGGTCCTCCATTTTATTCCTGTCATGAACCCGGCACCTCCTCTGCCTCTCAGCCCTGCAAAAGTTATATCCTCAATGATTTCGTCAGGTGATTTTCCTAATGCTTTAACCAGTCCTGAATACCCGTCATTTGCGATGTAATGAAAGATATTTTCAGGATCTGTCAGGCCACAATTTTTTGTTACAATCCGTACTTGATGTTTTAGCATGGAGTGTTCAAAAAAATTCGGTATACCGTTGTAAGCTTCGGTTCCAATATAGCCCAATGTATTTTTTATGTAAATTTCTTTTTCTACTAAATATTTGTGTATGATAAATGCGGCCGTTTTTTCGTTCACGTTTCCGAAAGAAATTCGCGGAAGGCCGTTGACACTGATGTCCATTAGCGGTTCCAGATAACAGGTTCCAATACAACCGACTTCAACCAGTTTTGCCGAGACCTTGTATTTATCTAATGCATTAATAACTGCTTTTTTGATATTGTCAGCTCCTGCCGCCTTTCCACAAGAAGCCATCCCCAAGTAAATTACAGGCTCACCTGAATTTATCATCGTATTCCATATTTCAGAACTTTGCTTTTTAAGTTTCGTGAAATCATTCATATTTGCTGACAATTTCTTTTAGTTTTACCAGATTCAATTTACCGTAAATGTCATTATCAATTTTAACCACCGGTGCCAAAGCACAGCAACCCAAACATGCAACTCGCTCAAGTTCAAATTTTTTATCGGCAGTGCATTCTCCGGGTTTAATATCCATATCTCTCTCTAAAGCCTCCACCAATGTTTCTCCGCTGTTAACATGACAGGCAGTTCCCAAACAAACCGATATGGTATGTTCAGCGGGTTCAGTGAAGCGAAATTGGGAATAAAAGGAAGCAACCCCAAAAACCCGGTTTTCAGTAATTCCGAGGTAATCGGCAACAGCTTGAACTAATTCAGGTGAAATATACTTATATTTTGCCTGAGCTTCCTGTAAAAGCGGGATCAAACTCCCTTCCTGTGAAGGATGCTTCTGAAGAATTTCTGAAAATAATGTTTCAATTTGTTCCATTGCTTTTTTACTTATAAATACGACTCAATTTTTAAAAAAACACAATCCGATAAATCAGCTTCGCCCATGGAACAATCTTGCGCAAAAGTTTCGCAATTAGGTGCTCCGCACAATCCGCAATCTTTTTTGGGCAGCTTTGACAAAATCCTTTCTTTTTGTTTCATCCTTTTAATAGAGGTTGCAAGGTCATTCGAAAGCGATCTGGTTTTTCTCGGCATTACTTTGTTTTCCATAAAATAATACCCCTGATGATATTTCTCTGTAATTTCTTTCTTGTTGATAGCATAGGGAGTGCTGTATTTTTTTTTAAGTATATGTGTATTATGCCTGGATATATATGGATTTTCAACACAAAATGATCCTCCGAGGCAGCCTTGTGCACAGGTATATGCTTCAAGGTAGTCAATGTTTACCAATTTTGAATCTTCAATATCATCAAGTATCATTTTTAAGTTATCAATGCCGACAACCGACATACAATTTTCTGAATCAATATGTTGAAGTATCTGGTTAAGCATTCCCCATCCTTTGCCATAATAAAAGGATTCATCATACTCCTTCCGTTTCATTTGACTTTTCATTTTTAAAATTTCGGGATGTATTATTTTATAAATATCACTGATGGCTATGGCACCGTTAATCCATGAGGTTTCTTTTTCGGCAGGTTGCTTAATGGATACTACCTTGGCAGGGCATGGTGTAATATATATCGCTCCGATTTTATCAATATCAATATTTTTTTCTTCTGATATTCTTTTCTTTGATTCTTTGGCAGTTATTTCGCGGGCAACATCAAAGGGTGATATCAATTCGATTAAATTGGGATAGTTTACTTGGATAAGCCTGATCACTGCCGGACAAAAAGAACTGATAATAGGTTTTCCGTCAGATTTCTTTTTAATATGTTCTGAAATAGTATAACTCAGGACATTAATATTTCGGGAAATATCAACTATTTCATCAAATCCGATTTTTTTCAACGTTTCATGGATCAATTGAGGATGAATGTCTGAATTGAATTGAGAATAAAGTATTTTGGAAGGTATGGCAATTTTATATTCAAACTTATCAAAATCACTTATTTCATCAACAACAGGGATAAATACACCTTCCGGGCAAACGTTGATGCATTCCCCGCAATCGACACATAAGTCATCATAGAAGATAAGTTTATTATGCCTGTATCTTAATGCTTCGGTAGGGCAGGATTTAATGCATTTTGTCCTTCCGGTGCATTTTTCAGATAAAATGATATGAGAATGAAAAAATTTCATCTTACAAAAAAATATATTTTTATTAAAGTACCTTTATTAACCTCACTTTCAATATTTAGTTTATCAGAATTTTTCTTGATATTAGGCAATCCCATACCTGCCCCAAAACCCAAGGCTCTTTGTTCTTCAGTGGCAGTAGTGTAACCTTCTTTCATGGCAAGCTCAATGTTTTTGATCCCTTTTCCTTCATCTTTTATAGATACCTTAATCATTTCGTCACTTGCTTTTAATACAACATCGGCTTTTTTGGCATGCATTACTACATTCATTTCTGCTTCGTAGGTCGAAATAGCTATTCGTCTGATGAGTTTTGAGTCGTAGCCAATAGATTTAAGAATAGCTTTTATTTGTGTTGAAACCATGCCTGCGGATGCAAAATCTTGACCGTCGATTTTAAAACTGTGTTCGGTAATATTTTTTGCTTTACTTACGGGTTTTTCAACTTCTTTGATAACAGGCACTTCCCCTTTGATATTGGCGATTTTTACACAAGCTTCGTACATGTCGGCTTGGGTGGAAAGAACGATTATATTTTTTCCTTCGGCAAATTTCTTTATATCGTCGTTAGGTATTTTACCCCTTAGTAAAACAATGGCTTTAAATTCAGCCATGTATGCAGAAATGGCAACTTGTTGACTGTTGAGCCCGGTTAAAAGGATTGAACCTGATTTACCGTATGCCAAAACATCGCTCATTAAATCTGAAGCATAAACTCCGGTTATAAATTTGTTAGGAATATTATTTCCGGTAATTATTTGTGCTTGAAGAGAATCTTTAATTTTCTCAATTTCAATTATATGTGTTTCTTCTTCTTGCATATGCAAGGTTTTAGTTATTTGACACCTGCCTCAACAAGTTTTATCGCCAGTTCGTATGTGGGTAACGGACTACTTAATATGTTCACATAAAAACGATTAGCAAGCTCAATAGTGCCGTCGGGAACATTTTTGCCGTTAGTAATAATAATAGCTGAAAGGTCGATAAGATTGGCAACAGATACAATATTTTTATGTGTTTGAATTGTCATCCACAGGCTACCGGACTCAGCTCTACTCATAACATCCGAAAGCATATCCGAAAGATATACTCCTTTGATATGCGTGTCTTCTATATTTGTGAGCGCTTTGAGTTCAAATTTGTCTATTAATTCTTTAAGTTTCATTGCTGTTCTCCTTAAATAAGTATAATATTTAAAATTAATTTTCAGGTGGTTTAGAACTTAACATGTCCACATCCTTTATAATATTTCCATAACAAAGACTAAAGTTTTCTATCAGATCACCTGATACAATTTTAATTTTTGATGTTGAGGATTTTCGTCTTTGGTTGAAGTAATCTTCCAGAACAGAAATTTGTTCTTTGTCTAATTGTTTTGTTTCATCAAACGGCAAGAAGCCAAAAGCCACATAAACCCATGTGCGTTCTTTTTCCAATTCCTTCATTAATGAGTAAACTTTGCAATTATCCTCACAACCTGTGCACATCATTAAGCCTGCCAATTCTTCCATTTTAACAAGTTTCCCGCATTTTTTGCATTGTAAATCAAAACGAATGGATTGATCATACCCTAATGTGTTCCAAAAATGCTCTCCCTCTTGATATCTTTCAATTGGTGGTCTTTCCTCCAAGGAAAAATAAGTAGTGTTTTTTTTGCATTTATAACAAAACTCGTTTATGATAAAGCATGGTTTTATATTGGTGATCTTCCATAAATGCTTACATGATTCATCTTGCATAACTAACTTTTTACAGAATATTATTTATAAATGTTCTTGATTTTGATGATGAGATTTTAACATTCAAATTTTCAAAAAACAGAACTATTACAATTTTATTCTTAGTTAAATAATTTCAATAAAAATACATTAAAAGATTTATAAAACAAAAAAAATTAGCAAATGTTTGAAAAATTTACAAATGCTTATCAGAAACGAATGGCTGCAACAGGCTTTAATTTAATGAAAAGACTCAATCAAATTAAGATTGAGTTTTCTTTGCTCTTAATTTTTTTATTGCAGCAATTCGGTATTAATATGCAAAATACAAAGCATATCTAAAAATATACCCTTTTTTCAGGGACGACTAAATAGTATTAAAATAAATATCTTATAAAAACCAGTCGATTTCATCTAAACTCATTAATAAAGCTTGTTATATTATTTTAAAATTAGATTTATTCCTTCAATATTTTGAATTTATGGAGTAAATCTGCCTTTTTGTAAATTTTTATATCGGTAATAAAATCTTCTCTAAAAGGCAGTATCTTTCATTTTTTATACAGTGTTGGCATTTCGTTATTATTCATTCAGTTTTCTTTGGTTTTCAATATAAACTTTGTCGTTTAATTTCTTTAATGCTTTCATAAAATCTTTTTCATTCATTATCAAAAGCTGATACTCTGAAATTTCTTTTAGCCTTTTATATCTGAAAGTTTTTTTTATTTTATTCATTATCATTTCTGCATTCAGTGTTTCAAGATTTGACAATACTGCTAATTCGTTTATACTTGCAATATCTCTAATATTCATCCCCTTTTTTACAAGTTCATAATTGGCTTCTCTCCAATCTTTCGCTGTACACTTAAATAATGCTACGTTCAATAAATCAGCTTCTTCTGCATATATTAACCATTCTTTGTCTTTATCGTAGTCTTTCTGTGGTAAAATGAAATTTTTTATTGCATCTGTATGAATATGATAATTTGCTTTACTTAAAATTCGTTTAACATTCCATTCAAGGTTATATTGATTGCTCTCTATTTCTTTTAACCTCTGAAATTCCCTAATTACAAGCAACTTAAATTCAGGGCTTATCCAAGTTCCTAATTCAAAAGCAATATCTTTGTGTGAATAAGTTCCACCGTATCTACCTGTTTTTGCAACAATTCCATAGCGTTAGTTCTTTCAATCCATTGTTTAACTGACATTGTAAACCGGTTTACACCGGCTTCTTGCATAATTACACCGAATTCGGTGTAATTAAAATCCGGATTGTAAATTTTTTCCCATACACCTAAAAATTCAATTGTATTTTTATTACTTAACTATTTAAAAATCAATCCGCCACTTTCTTTATACTTCAGCATATCTGTAAGGCTGATATAATCTTCTTTGTTATGTTGCGTAATATGTATAATGGTATCTTTTACCGTAATATTGTTTGTTGTCTTGCTCATTTTTAAACTTTCAATTTGAACAAAGATACTTTATATTCCAAAATAAGAAAAAAAATCATTTTAAACAATTAAGGCAATTTGGTAGGTTTTCAATGAATGCCAACAATTGTATTAACATACTTGGTGTATAAACGTAACAAAAAAAATCATAGTTACGTATATATCCGCATTGTGCGAAATTGTTTATTTATATTTCAAAAATATTTTCTCAAATATACCAAGTCCCCCTAAATTCTCCAAATTTATTTACAAACAGCATATTACAGCTTGTTAACTTGTTCCTTTCATTATCAGTAAGTTCTCGGTCTTACTTTTGTCTTCCTGTTTGATTTTTTCGGCTTTTGTTGCTTTGCTGCTTGGTGATCGAGCCGGGAAAGTTGTAGTGTACAGACAGTATGAGGGAGCAAAGAATAAGGCGAATAAGGGATTGTTGAATTTTAACAATTTAACAACGGCAAAGCCTCCGAAATGCTTCGGAGCGACTTGTTCCGATTATTTCGGAAATCTCTCACTTGAAGTAATGCAGCAATGAAACAATTGAAGAATTTGTACAACAGATTAAGAAATTTCAGGTAATGTAAATTTAAAAGTACTTCCTTTGCCCGGCTCACTTTCTACCCATATTTTTCCGCCTGATTTTTCCACAAATTCTTTACAAAGGATTAAACCTAAACCTGTTCCTCTTTCATCAGAAGTACCTTTTGTTGTATAATGAATATCTATCCTAAACAGTTTTCTTCTACTTTCTTCGCTGATGCCAATTCCTGTATCAATAACAGAAATTTCAACTAAGTTATCTTTTTTACCGGAAGTAACACCGATTTTTCCGCCGCTGTCGGTAAACTTTAAAGCATTTGACATTAAATTTCTAATCACCATTGAAACAATATGCATATCAACATATACATAAGTATTTTCAGGAATTTCCTGATATAAAATAATATTTTTCTTTTCTGCACTGCTTTTCAGGACAGAAATATTGTTAATAACTGTTTCTCTTAAATTTACTTTTTCAGGATTGTTTTTTATATCCCCTGATTGTGTTCTTCCCCACAGAAGTAAATTTTCTGTTAAATTATATAAATCTTGAGCAGATGTATTAATAGTATTGCTGAACTTTACAATTTTTTCCTTATCGTATTCCTCGGCTTTTTTTACTAATATTTGTGAAAACCCGAGTAATGAATTGAAAGGGCCTTTAAGATCATGAGAAATAATTGTAAAAAATTTATCTTTTGCAGTATTTGATTCTTTAAGATCTGCTTCCGATTTTGATATTTTTTTAACAGCAATTTTAAGTTGCTTATTAATTTTCTTTTTAAGCAGAAATCGGCTGTATAATATAATGATTAATAATAAAATAAATAATGAAGTTATTATTAATAAATTCCTTTGGATTTTGTGTTTTTTTAATTTTAAAACATTTATTTCATGTTCTTTTTCTAAAATTTCAATTTCATTTTCTTTTTTTTCAGTTTCAAATTTCACTTCCATTTCTGCAATATTTTTTCCTGTTTCTTCTGAAAAAATACTATCCTTAATTTCTGAATACAGTTTATGATAATCGTAGGCTTTTTTGTAACTGCCTTTTGCATAATATAATTCGGAAAAAGTAACATAGCAATCTTTAATTAAGTGTTTTAAATCAATTTCTTCAGCTATTTTTAATCCTTTATTAAGATATAACAATGAATTATTATAATCCTGAAGTTTAATATAAACTTCCCCAATATTTCTTGAAGTATTGGAAACACTCCATTTATCTCCTG
>JAUVIG010000518.1 GCA_030592825.1 Chlorobiota bacterium
CCGAATGCATCGTATTTAAATTTTGTTATATGTCCGTTTATATCGGTTTCTGTTAAGATATTTCCGGTTTCTTCATCGTAAGTCTGTTCGCTTGTAAAACCGAGGAGGTCTGTTTGGTTTATTACAAAACGATTTTTGCTGTCGTATGTAAAATATGAGTTTTTGTCTTCTTCATCCGGAGCGGATACTTTTGTATGTTCTGCATTTCCGAAACTGTTATACCAATATTCAGATGTAATTGATTTATCTGCACCCGGGTCTGCTATGCTTTTTTTAAGAAGTCCGTTGCTGTAATATTCAAAATCGGATATTCTTGTGTAAAGCGGTTTTCCTGTTGCTGTTTTTTTTACAATAATTTTGCTTGGTTTTGTAGGCAACCATGCTTCGTACTGATTGTAATCTTGATATAAAGTTTCGGTATTTCCTTCATCGTCATAATTAACATAAGAACGTGTTAGATTTCCGTTGCTGTCATATGTAACATTTGAACTTACTGTTGTATTTGTCAGATGGTTTGTATTTTCTGTTTCTTTGGGATATGTAAAAATTCTTTTGTTACCGTGATTTTGGATATATTGATTTGTTAATGTACTTGATGAAATTAATGCTGATGTACTGTTATAATATGTTTTTGTTGAAACAGGATATGTATAAAAAAAACCATTATGATAAGTAAAATTAGTTCTGTTACTTATGTGGGTTGTCATGTTCGTTTTTTTTAGATACATGAACCCAATAAAACCTTTACCTTGCCTATGTACTTTTGCACCTTGGTAAAAATAGTTTATGGTTGTTGAATTGTTTCCGATACCGGTGGGTAAAATTAAATTTTTCACCACATATAATGGTCCCTGATATTGAATAACCGGAAAATATACATATGATTCCATCCCTTTCATGTAAACATCACTATTTGTAATTGGTTTGAATTCAAATTCTGTTTTGTTATTATAGCCGTTGGTTATGTATTTTACGAGATGTTTTTGTTCATGGGGATGAAAAGACATAATGCAATTATTCTCAAGTGCTTTCATTAATAAAAATTCTTGTTTTCCGTCTCCGTTAAAGTCCTGAGCTGCAAAAGTTGCCCACTTATGAAATAAATACATATTATCATCATTATAGGTATTAACCGTAAAATTAATCTCATTATTTGCAAATTCTTTTGAGTAATATACATTAATTTTTGACTTATAATCATCGGTTAATAAGCCTTCTAAAATATCTGTTTTTCCGTCACCGTTATAATCGCCTGTATAAATATTATTATTATTCATATTTTTATTTGGATCTTCGTTTTCAAGACCGGGCGGCAGTACATCAATAAAAGAAAAATCACCTTTTGAAATTTTCATTTTCCATCCGTTTTCATCCGATTCCCAAATTAACATATCCGATTTTCCGTCATCGTTAAAATCACCCGGAAATATTGCCGGATATGAAGTTGATATAAATGTGCCGGTATATCTGTCTGTTAAATTACCTGAATTATCTAATTCGTATATACAATCTATTGCAAAATTTCTTAAATAAATATCAGACTTTCCGTTTCCGTTAAAATCACCTGTTTCAATTCTTGTTACTAATGCAGGTTGAAGCAAAATAGATTCTATCTCAGTTGTGTTGCTCCCCCCTGTATATGTATATATTTTCATTGTAAAGTAATTAAAAATATAACTGCAAGTTTGTATTCCCACCATCCAATCTGTTTTCCCGTCTCCGTTAAAATCTCCAACTATAATTTTTGGTCTTTTAGTATATGAAAATGTAGTATTATTCAAATCAATATTTTGCATACAAGTTTCTTGTCCCAACAAAATATCTACATAATATTTACCGTTTGCACCGGACAATTGCAGTAAATCCATATTACCGTCACCGTCAAAATCTCCGGGAATGTATGTTGCATACTTATTGAGATTATGAGAATAACGCTGTGTAAATGTTTTTCCGTCATTATTAACAGTATAATATTCATATCTGTCTCTGACAATTCCGAACTCATCAAAAATTACATTGTCGTCTCCGTCTCTTTTTTCAACAGCTTCAATAACATCAGTTTGCCCATCGCCGTTAAAATCACCTGTATATACATTTGGTTCTAAATATGCAAATCCGAATTGATAGTTAGTTGTTTGTTTTTGGAATGCCTGTGTTTCATCACCCCATTCAATTTTCGTAGTATTAATTGTCTTATTTTTGTCTTCATAAAGTTGAATTTCGGAAAGGCGGGAAAAAGAATTGAAATTATATTTAAAGGTATATTTTCGTATAAGCCCGCCGTTATTGTAGATTTTAATATCAGATAATAATACGGTGCTTTTAAAGGCAGAGCCTTCAACATAAGCAATACTTTGGTCTGTTTTTCTTGTATAAAAAAATTTAACGGTATTGTAAGGCGACAAACCATTATCATTTTCTGTGTATTTAATTTGAATAGGATAAAATTCACCATTTATTTCTTCATATGAAATAGTATAAAAATTACCGAGAGGATCGGAAACTTCATTTAAGAGCCAATACATAACGTCATAAGTATTAGGATATCTTGCTTGTATACGAGAGTTTTCGGTATAAGCATAATGCAATGTCATACCGCTTTTTGTTTTTACTTCAAATTTTAAAGGTCCGCCTCCTGAAGTTCCGAAAGAAGTTATTTGTGAGAATGATTCGATTTCAGTATGGTAAATTGCTCCGTTATCTCCGTATTCAAAATCGTTACCATTAGTTAAAATTAATCTTTGCCCGTCCAATGCAAAACGATCATTTTCATCAAAGTCAACACCGTCAACCATATCGTCATGATATAAAGTTGCGGGAATACGTGTAATTGCCGAGAAACCGCCTATTGTCCAACCTCTGCCGAGCATGCCGTTGCCTGATTGGCTGTTGTAAACAATTGATAAACCGGGCATCATACCGGCAGTTCCGGGCGGTAATGCAATCGGTATTTGATATGTTGCCGCTCCTGTAGGGCTTACATTCACGCTGCCGGGCAGGCTGCCTACCGGTAAATCTGTATTGAATTGTGTTTGCG
>JAUVIG010000003.1 GCA_030592825.1 Chlorobiota bacterium
ATCAAAACAAAGTTATGGCAACATGATTGAATATCAAAACGGATATTTGCAATTAGATTTGAAATCCTACGGATATAAACAAATATTTTACTTATGTAGATATGAAGATTTTGGAATTTGCGAATTTTGCAAATACAAACTGCTTATTTGCGAATTTCGCAAAATTTTGTGTGAATTTTTTTCGATTTTTAAATTTTTTTAACAAAAAATGAATTGTTTATTTGGGAGGATGTTGTGTAACGGTTGAATAAATCCCGTTTTAATGGGGTTAATTTGTTTGTTGTGCATCATTTTTGATTATTCTTTTAAATCCGTATTTTGATTTTCCTTTTGTTTCAAAAAAATCTTTGTTTAACCATCTTATCTTGATTGTTGCTTTTCTAAAATCTTCATATTTATACCAACTGTCACATGGGTAAAAATATAAATTACAATATGGTTTATTGCTTAACTTTAGTGGAAATCTTGCAATCTCTTTATCAACAGAACCTATTTGATCAAAAAAAACTATTTCAATGTTATCTAATTTTTGAGGTATCTTAATATATAAATAATCTTCAATTATCAGATATAAGGTTGATGTTGATGTCCAATTTCTATATATCCTCTTACCGTCTTTTAATATATCAATTCTTTTTGGAAAACCCCAATACTGGAAAAGGGCAATATAAATCGAATCAATCTCTTTTTTAGCATCATAAAGTTCAATAATTGGTATGTCACATTTGATTGAATCAAATTCTAAAAATATTTTATTCCCTTTGTACTTAAAAGTTCCTTTACCAAATAAACCTTGTAGGTCATCATGATAATATGATTTAAAAGTTGATGCTACAGAGTCAAAATAGAAATAACTAGTCATTGGACAATTATAGGTATCTTTCCAAAGACCATCAATATTTTGAGCAAATAGTCCACTTTGTAATCCAATTAATATTATAAATAATATATATGATCTTAATTTCATTTCTTATGAAGCACAACGATTGAATAGGCAACGTGTGGAGTTTATTTCGATAATTTCTCGGTTTGCTCACAGCACAAATTTTTGCCTTATTTTTTATTTTACAAATTCAAAATTTTTGCGACCATGCAAATTCCCTTTGTCCTTGCGAATTACTGCTGAACAGCATGTTGTTTATTTGTTTGTTGTGCATTGTTTATTTTAAATCATAATCAATTAGCTCAAATGTTTCGTAATAATCTCCAACTGCTTTATTGCTAATGTTTATGTTTGGGATATATATATCCCTTTTCATCAAACCTAAATTTGAAATGTACTCTGTTGCAGTTGAGCCGGGATCTTCAATATTATTATAGTTTATTTTAAAACATTCATATTTTTCAGATCCAAAAATAATTTCTTCTTTACTGACAACTTCTTTTATTAATTCGTCATTTGTTCTGTCACAAGTCCAAGTCGAACCAATTTCAAGTGGGTACTGCAAAGTGAATTTATCCACAGACACAAGTTTGTTTTTTTCAGAATTGTAAATGTTTGTCCCGAAATATTTACTCAAACCATGAGGAAATAAATAAATATAATCAATACATGCAGAATGAGCAGTAGAACTTAAATAAAGTCCTTGATCGGTGTGTAAGTAATATTCATAAAAACGTGTTACTCCGTATTGATCTTCCAGAATTGATTCAACTTGTATAGTTTCTTCACCAGTTTCCTCATTGATATATTTGTTCAAAATTACTTTTACTTCGTAAACAATTGTCGTATCGTGAGTATTTGTAATAGAATCATGGTTTGGTGAAACATTTTTTAATTCTTGTGTTCTTTTATATGTCCATTCATTACCTATATCAAAAGGGAATTTGAAAGATTTTTTAATCTTGTTTTGTTTACAGCTTAATAATACACCAGCAATAATGATTATAAATATGATGGAATTTGTCTTCTTCATTTTTATTAGTTTTTATGATGCACAACATCCAAATAAATACAACTTTCATTACCTATTGCGTTTATTTCTCTATTAGATGTCAGTTTGTTTTAAGAATCAAATTTAATGAATTTTTAATAAAATAAAAAAACACCCCCGATGCCGTCGGGGGTTACAATTTTATCTTCTTTTTTTCTTTTGTTGATCTTGAACTTTTTTCATACCATCAATTCTATTTTGCCATTTAGATTTTTTCTTTACTTTTTTCTTCTGTGCATTTAATTTTTCCAATAAAGCATCTTCATCTATCATTCTTCTTATTACCAATGTTTGTATAATAGTAATAACATTTGATAAGAAATAATAATAGCTTAGTCCGGCAGAATATTTATTGAACCAAAGCAACATCATAACAGGCATTAGATATAACATAAACTTCATGCCGGGCATTTGTGTGCTTGTGCCTTGCATTTGTGTTTTGTTAAGCATTGTGCTTATAAGCATTGCTCCTGCCATTAATAAGGTAAACAAACTTATATGATCGCCGTACATCGGTATCTCAAATCCACCGGGAAAATCCCATATTGAATCATAAGATGATAAGTCGTCTGCCCAAAGGAAACTTTTTTGTCTCAATTCTATAGAAGCCGGGAAGAAACGGAACATTGCAATTAATATCGGCATCTGGAACAACATCGGCAAGCATCCTCCCATGGGGTTTACTCCTACTTTTTTGTATAAAGCCATGGTTGATTGTTGACGTTCCATTGACTTTTCCTTCGGTATCTTTTTATTAATCTCATCAATTTGCGGTTTTAAAACACGCATTTTTGCAGATGAAGTATAAGATTTGTATGTGAGCGGGAATAATGCTAATTTTATAAGAATGGTCATAATAAGAATAATCAAACCCATATTAGTACCGAAAATTGACCCCAAAAAGTTAAATAAGGGAATAACAATTATCTGATTCACCCACCTGAATATAGCCCATCCAAGCGGAATCATACGTTGAAAATTTAGATCATCTCCTTCTTGCAAAGATATTTTTCTGAAAACATCATAATCATTAGGTCCGAAATAATAAACGAATTCATATTTTGTATCATCTGATCTGTTAAAAGGTAAAACAATATTACTTTCAAAATCTTTTAAATATTCTTCTTGCAGTTCATCTTTTACATAACTCATTTGAGCCTCATCCATATAATCTTCGGCAATCAATATTGTAGAAAAGAAATGATCTTTATATGCAATCCATTTTAATCTTGTATCTACTTTTTCTTCTTTGTCGTCTGACGTTTCAGATAAATACTTAACTTCATCTTGATAATGTTTATAATAAATTGTAGTATTTTGATTTTCCCATTGTGCACCTTTTTCTTGCTTTCGGGATTTCATCTTCCACAGAACATCAATATAACTTGAATTTGATGCTAATTCTTTTTCAAGCCCGTAAAATCGGATATCATATTTTACAAGATAGCTTTCAGGTTCAAGTGTATATAAATACTCAATATATTTTCCGTCGCCGGCATTTACTCTTAATACAACTGATTTTTCAGTTTCATCTGCAAAATAAACAGAATCTCCGTTTACATTTTCAAAAAATAAGCTGTCTGAATTTATTCCTTTATTATCTGAATAAAACTTCAATGCAAAAGTGTTCTCATTCTTATCAAAAAGGACTAACGGTAATGAATCGTGGGTTTTAAACTCCTTTAATTCAGCATAATAAGGATAAGCTCCTTTAGTTGTGAATTTTATTTTTATAAATTGATTTTCAAGTGTTATAAATTCTTCTTTTCCGGTTGCTGCATGAGCAAAAACACCATATTCAGATTGTAAATCAATATTTTTAACTGAATCAAGAATTATTGTATCAATTTGGTTCACTTTTTCAAGTGCAATTCTCTCTGCTTCTGCAATAGAATCTTGTATTTTTTTAACAGAATCTAATCTGTTTTGCTCTGACAGAGCTCTTCTCATTGAATCTTGCTTTCTTTGCATTTCCATTTTTTCCTCCTCTGAAGGAGATTGATAAATGCCGTAACCGACAAGCAAAGCAAAAATTATTATAATTCCTATTATTTGATTTTTATCCATATTTCTTTTTAATTTTTATTCTGTTAAACGAATTTCTTAAACAGATTGAATGAGATTGATTATTCCGGTTCTTTGCTACTTAATCAATCTAATTCAATCTTTCATCAATCTTAATCAATCTATTTTATATTTCTAATCTTTACAAGCTTTTAAAAACTGAATAAAAATAGGATGGGGATTTAATACCGTACTTTTATATTCAGGATGAAATTGTACTCCTGTAAACCATTTATGTTCCGACAACTCAATTATTTCAACTAATCCGGAATCGGGATTTATCCCTGTTGCTTTCATTCCGTTTTTTTCAAACATATCTTTATATTTATTATTAAATTCGTACCTGTGTCTGTGCCTTTCAATTATATTAACAACACCGTATGCCTCATATAGTTTTGATTCTTTACTTAAGGTACATTTAAAAGATCCTAATCGCATTGTTCCGCCCAAATCTATAACACTTTTTTGTTCATCCATAAGATCAATTACCGGATGTGGAGTATTTGGGTGCATTTCGGTTGAGTTTGCATTTATTAAATTAAGCTTATTTCTTGCAAATTCAATAACAGCACATTGCATCCCAAGGCAAATCCCGAGAAAAGGAATATTATTTTCTCGAGCAAATTTTATTGCTTCAATCTTCCCTTCAATACCTCTGTGCCCGAATCCGGGTGCAACTATTATTCCTCCAAAATCTTTTAAAACGGAAGCTGCATTTTCAGAATTAATTTCTTCAGAATGTATAAATTGTAAATCTGCCGAATAGTTGTTATATGCTCCTGCATGAATCAAAGATTCATTTATTGATTTATAAGCATCGGGTAATTCGACATATTTACCTATTAATGCAATTTTTACCGAGCAAGTTGTATTTTTTATCTTTTCAACAATTAACTTCCACTTCTTCATATCAGGGGTTCCTGAAACAGGGAATTTTAACTTCTTCAAAACAGCAACATCAAGTTTTTCTTTCTGCATTAAGAGCGGAACTTCATATATTGTTTCAACATCAATTGATTCAATAACAGAATCAAGATTTACATTACAAAATTTAGCTACTTTAGATCTTACTTCATCTGTTAATTCACGTTCAGTTCTTAATACTAAAATATCAGGTTGTACACCGCTTTCCAATAACATTTTTACGGAATGCTGCGTGGGTTTTGTTTTAAGTTCTTTGGAAGCAGACAAATATGGTACGAGGGTAAGATGAATAACTAATGTACTTCCTTCCATTTCCCATTTTAATTGTCTTATGGCTTCAATATACGGAAAAGATTCTATATCACCTACAGTTCCGCCTATCTCCGTAATTACAAAATCGTAATTTTCTTTACCGAGTAATTTTATTCTTCGTTTTATTTCATCAGTAATATGAGGAATAATCTGAACAGTTTTTCCGAGATAATCACCTCTTCTCTCTTTATCAATAACCGTTTGGTAAATCCTGCCTGTTGTTACATTATTTGCTTGAGAAGTTGTTATATTTGTAAAGCGCTCATAATGACCTAAATCCAAATCGGTTTCAGCACCATCTTCCGTAACGTAACATTCACCGTGTTCGTATGGATTTAAAGTTCCGGGATCTATATTTATATACGGATCAAGCTTTTGTATAGTAACCGAAAACCCTCTGGCTATTAACAATTTTGCCAATGAAGAAGAAATAATTCCTTTACCGAGAGAAGATGTAACACCTCCTGTTATAAATATGTATTTAGTATTTTTCAAAATATCGTATTATTAATTCACGATTTTTTCCAGTTCATTAATATTATGTTTCAGTATTGCAACTTTGTTTTTTGCAGATTCTATCTTATCGTTGATATTTTTGATCAATGATTCAGACTTCTCAGAGTTTGCAAAAAATCCAATGTTATTTTCCCATACTTTAATATCATCATTCAACTTATCTATTTTACTTTGTATTTTTAATAACTCATTTGAAGCTATTCTTTCAGCACCGGGTGAATTTTTTATTATCTCAAGATTTTCATTAAACTTAAATTCATCTCTTTTATCTTTGCTGATATCTAATTTACTAAACTTACTGTCTGTTGCTTGATGATACTTTTCATATATTTCATCTTTATTCTCGTATGGAACAAACCCAACAGAAGTAAATTCATTTTGCAGTTCTTTAAGTTTTTTAAGATTTCCTATTTGATCATCCGAAAACTCTAAATTCTCAATCATCTCAATAATCTGTTCTTTCTTAATGAGGTTTTCTTTTTCGCTGCTTTTCTTATCTTTAAAGTATTCTTTCTTTTTGTTAAAAAAATTATTACAAGCTTTTCTGAATCTTTTCCATATTTCATCTGAATGCTTTTTCGGAACAGGTCCTATCTTTTTCCATTCAACTTGAATATGTTTATAGATGTCTGTTGTTTTGTTCCATTCAGAACTTTCTTGAAGGCTTTCAGCTTGAATACACAAATCTAACTTCTTTTGATAATTATCGTCTCTGTGTTTCTCTGTTTCATCATAAAACTCTCTAATCCTTTCAAAAAACTTATCGCAAGCAGTCTTAAACTGATTATAAATTTCATTATTGAATTCTTTCGGTACATAACCGATCTTTTTCCATAATTTTTGCAATTGAACTACTTGATTTGATGCGTCTTTCCATTCAAGATGATTTGTATATTCACCGGATGCGTATTCATTTGCTTTTTCAACAAGAAATCTTTTTGACTCCAGATTTTTTTCTTGTTGTTCTTTTATTGATTCAATATGAATTGCATAATTTTCATTGACTTTAATGGTTGCATTTTGAAACCTGATCCATAACTCGTCTCTGCTCTCATTAGAAACAGGCCCTGTTTCTTTCCATTTTTTATGTAATTCTTGAAGTTCCTTTTTAGCAGCTGAATAATTTGTTTCCAACAATAATTCTTCCGCACGTTCACAAAGTTTAATTTTGATGTCAAAATTTTTCTTAAAATCAAGTTCTCTTAATTCTTTATTTACTTCAACATATTCGTAAAATTTTTGAACATTTTTATTATATTCATCCAAAAGATTTTTTACGTCATTCTTTGGAACCAATCCTATACTGTTCCATCTTTTTTGAAGATCCCTAAATTTATTAAATGTTTTATTAAAAGATTCAGGTTTGTTTATCAACTCCTTAACATCTTCAATAACCGCATATTTTAATTCAAGATTTTTTTTCTTTTCTTCTCTTTGCTGCTTTTCAATTGCTTCTTTTTTACCGGAGAGCTTCTTTAAAAGTTCTTTTAATGTTATATCTGCAGGGTCTTTTACAGGTTCGTATGAATCTTCATCTCCTCCGTCTTCAATGTATTTATTTTTTCTTTCAAATTCTTCTTCTTCAATAACAGTATAAAATCTTTTGCAAATTTCTTTTATGTTATCTTCATTTTTTAATACATCCTGTTGATTTAAAATATCATTGAAATTCTTTAAAAGTTCCTTTTTTGAATATTGAGAATAATCAATTGTTTCTGCAACAGTTTCATTCTTTTCTTCAATCTCCGGTTCTTCAATTTCTTTTAACTCAGAATTCTCTGTTTCTTCTGAATTTGAAATATCTTTATTATCTGTAGAAATTACGGGTGTTTCTGTGATATTATTATCAATTTCAGTTTCTTCTTCTTTAATATTTTCATCAATTGTATTCGCTTCTTTCTTTTCTTTAATTTTTTGTAAGATTTTGTCAGCACTACTGATATCTTCATTCTTTTTTAAAGATTCAGAAACATTTTCTTCATTTTTAATTTCCTTGTCAGACATGGGTTTAGATTTTAGTTTAGGCAACCTTTAATTATAGTTATAGAACATAAAATTATTTCAAACTGCGAAATTAACATTTAAAGTCAAAATCATCAAAAAAAAATTGGATTATCCAATTACCGTACATTTGAAAATTATTTTTTATTAGCCGCTAATTCACAAATTTTTGACGATTTATCATCACTTATTTGAGTAAAATTTTATGTAGATTAATTATTGATAATTTGTGTATTTGCTGCAAAACTTGAAGGTTTAATGAAACAACAAGATTTTTTACATAAAAGACCTTTATATCCTTTTTATATTTATATTTGTCAGAAAATTTTTAAAAATGCCAAAAAAAAATAAGCGTAAACTGTTTAATTATCCGTGGAAATACAAGGAGGGATTTGTAATTTCCGGAATATTAATTTTTTTGGGATTAATTATCGGTTATTTTTATAAAAATCCGGTATCATTTCCGAGTTTCCCCACAAACCTTTCAATTATAATTACATACACTTTATTGTTAACTGCATTTTATAAATTTGAAAATAACAATAAAATAATTCAATGGTTGGCAAGTATCCCGGCTGCAATTACTTCTACTGTTTTGTTTACAATCTTATCAGTATTATTAGGTTTTATATCACAAGTAAGTTCAGGAACAATTAATACTAACGATATTTGGTATCGACTTGGCTTTACTCATCTTACAACCAGCTGGTTATTCGTTTTTGCTTATTTATTTTTCATAACATCTTTGGGTTTTGCAACCGTTAAATTGTTTATGCCTTTTAAAAAGAAAAAAATAGGATTATTATTCAGTCATGCCGGTTTATATATAATAATTTTAGCAGGTATTGCCGGCAGCGGTGACAATATCAGAAGTTATTTTGTTTTGGGAAGCAATCAAGATTTTACTGATAAGGTTAAAGACTTTAATTCAGATATTTATTATAAAACACCTTTCAAATTGCAATTATTAAAATTTGATATTGTTGAGTATAATCCTAAAGTTGTTTTAGTTGATGCAAAAACAGGATATCTTATTTTGCCTGATAACAACAAGCATTTTATTATTGATAAAGGAGAAAAAGCCGAATTTTTAAATTGGATAATAGAAATAAAAGAATTTTTAAAATATTCTTTTCCAAAAGATACATTATCATCATCATTTACAGAATGGAATATAATTCCGGCACTTCCTTCAGCTTATATTGAGATATATGATAAAAATAACAATTTAATAAATAAAGATTGGTGTACATGCGGTAATTTTTCTATACCAAGAAAGAATATTTGGGTTAATGAAGATTATTATTTTGCAATGCTTTCACCGGAGCCTAAAGAATACAGTTCTGATATAAAAGCAATATTACCCGACGGCAGTGAAGAACGTTTTACCTTAAAAGTGAACAGCCCAAAAACAATTTCAGGATGGAAGTTATATCAAACAGGCTACAACGAACAAATGGGTAAATGGTCTGATTACAGTGTTATTGAAGCAGGACGTGACCCATGGCTTCCGGCTGTTTACACCGGTATCTTTTTATTGATTTTCGGTGCTTTCTATTTGTTTTGGTTAGGTGGTAAATCAATCAATGGTAATAAACAAAAACACGAAAAATAATTTTAATAAAAAACAATGAACCGGATAAATTTTTCATATATTGCAATTTCAGGTATCATCTTTTTAGTTTTGTCTTTTTTAGTATTTTTCTTACCAATTAAAAAGAAACAAAAAAGGATTCTTGCAAATTTTTTCTCAATCGCAACTGTTTTATTGTTTGTATATTTCATCATAACTTTATGGATAAATCTTGAAAGACCTCCGTTGAGAACTCTTGGAGAAACACGATTATGGTATGCAGTATTTCTTCCGATAATCGGGCTTATTACTTTTTACAGATGGAAATATTTTTGGTTTCTTGCATACAGTAATTTAATGACTGTTTTGTTTATTTATATAAATTTAAGACATCCTGAAGTTTATAATAAAACTTTAATGCCTGCACTTCAAAGTCCTTGGTTTGTTCCTCATGTAATTGTATATATATTGTCCTATGCAATTTTGGGGGTTTCATGGATTGTTTCAATAACCGGTTTATTAAAAGCCTATTCGAATCTTTCAGGTTTTGCAAAAATTATTTCTGTAATTTTAAGCCCTTTATATTTTTTAATTCATTTGTTTTCTGAAGATGATGATGAAAGTAGTGAAAAAATTCTAAAAATGGCTGATAACATTGTATTTATCGGCTTTGCATTTTTAACATTAGGACTGTTATTCGGTGCTTTATGGGCTAAAGAAGCATGGGGACATTATTGGACATGGGATCCGAAAGAAACATGGGCATTATTAACTTTTTTAGTTTACCTAATATATATACATATCAGATCTTATCATAAGGAAAAAACAAAATTACATTTATGGATTTTGAGCATCTCATTTGTGTTTTTGTTAGCAGCTTGGTTTGGCGTTAATTATATGCCTTCAGCCAAAAACAGTGTTCATACATATTCGCAACAAGATTAATCTCTCGGATTAATAAATATTATCTTGCCATGCTTTTTTCTTATTATATTCAATTCCTTTAAATACATTGGATTTTATATTAATTCTGAATGAATAACCTTTCATTGTACCAAAAGGAGTAACATTAAAACTCATTTCCCAACAATGCAGATCTCTGCTCATTGAAAGTTGAACATAAGAAAATTTTCTTGTAGAAAAATCATAGGTAGTATTTGCCGTCATATTCCAGTTCTTTGTAAGGCTTATATTACCGTTTAATTGAAGAGTTTGAGTAATATCTATAATATTAGTTAAAGATTCTTTATCAAATTTGTTATAAATATTAAAAGTATAACTTGCACTTATGTTCCAAGGCAAGTCAAAATCTGCATATGGAATATCCGGATACGGATAATAATAAAATGCATCTTGCGGATTTAAAAAATTAACACCTGATGATTCTTTACCTGTATTAGGTTTCAAAGAACCTGATAATGAAATTGAACCTTTTTCAAATCTGGTAAGTTTATTATTTTCATTTATCATAAATTTGTTTATTCTTACACCTGTTAAGCTGTCAATACAGTATGGATCAAAAGTCGCTCCGATTCTTAATCCGAAGGTTTTAAATAATGTGGTTTTCCCTGAAATATTTATCTTTGAAAGATTTAAAGAATCTGCCGCTAAATTATAAGATGTACTAACAGACAAATTTTCAATTATCTTTACTTTTCTTGATTCTTGAGCTGTATCACTTTTACTTTTAAGTTTCATCTCTAAATTATTACCAATATTTAAACCGATAGATCCTGATCTTCCTTGCGGAGGTGCCCCGTAGATATATCCTTTATAATAAGAATATGTTACGGTTTCCATATTGTCAGGATCTTCTCTTGTGCCGTAACTGTTCCATGGTTCAATACTAAAATCCGGTCTGTATGTATATGATAATGAGGGGGAAAACACATGCCTGACAGCTTCTATTTTACCCTTCTTAAACTTTAATATTCCATAAACTTTTGTTGAAAACGGAACAGATATATTAAAATCAAACGGGTGAGATAACTGCTGTAGAGTGTCTTTTCCAACTTCATTATCTACAACATCATCATTAGGTAATAAAATATTATGCTCAATAATTCTGCTTGAATACAACCTGCCTGTATAATTAAACGATGGTGATACAGTAATATAATTCAATAAATTAAAAGAAGTTGAAACAGGAATTGAATATTTCAAACCGTTTTTCATATTATATATGGTTTGCTTTGTAAACAAGAGAGTATCTATGGTATTTATTGAGTTCTTTGCGTTAATATTTAATGTAACACCTATCTTCTGATACCATTTAGATGTTCCCGAACCCAAGTTTTTAAAAGGAAATTGTCTTTGCATATTCAATGAAACTGTCGGAAATTCTAAACTTACCTTTTTAATTGTGTCCATAGTATTTTGGTTGCCTCTGATATTTGCAGAAAAATTAAAAATACTTCCGGGTTTTGACCATCTGTATGATATACTTGAAGATTTTTGATTATCGGTATAATCATGCATATCTATTGCATTTAATGAATTGTGTTCCGAACTTCCGAAATTAAGTGAAGTTGAAAATGTACTGTTTGGATTTGCTTTTGCATCTTGTATATATGAACCGTTTACCCAGAAGGATGTAAGTTCAGATGAACCGGGTAAAATCCTTTCATCAGTTCTGTTTTTATTATATTTCAACTCCAGATTTCCTGAACGCTTATATTTCTTCTTAAAGTTGGTTTTTAAAGTCAACCCCCAACTTCCTTTTGAATAAATATCTCCTAATAAAGATGTGTTTATATTATCGTTTATTGCCCAAAAATACCCTCCGCTTCTTAAAAAGAAACCTCTTCTTTCTTCTTCACCATACTCAGGAATAATTAATCCGGATGTATTATTTTTTTGATTTGGTATCATCCCGAAAGGTAAACCTATAAAATACAAAGGAATATCAGCAATAACGAAATACATAGGACCTGAAATAACATGTTTATCAGGTATTTTTTTTGCTTTTGTTAATCTGATATAAAAATGTGGGTGATCAAGATCGCAAGTCGTAAATTTTCCGCTTTTAATATGAAATTCTTTATTTGTTTGCATTTTAGCAACATCACTATGCAAATAACCTTGTTCTTGCTCTGTTTTTACATCTTTAACTATTGCTCTTTTTGATTTAAAATTATATTTTATACTATTTACGACAAAAGTTTCGTCATCTTGATTTAAAATCGGCTTTTGATAATTATTTCCTGTACTGTCTAAAACACTTTCTGAAATTAAATAATTTTCAGCTGTGCTTATCTCAACATATGCTGATTTTAAATTCATTTCTTTTGAAGTAATTTCACCGGTACCGTATAAAAACATTTTTTCATCTGCCAAAGAAAACAAAATTGAATCTTTACTGTCGTAATCAATCACTTGATCTAATGCATCAGGTGAAATCCCGCTTTGTTCAACTGAATCAATTTTTAAACTTTGATCAGTAATTGTATCGTTAACATTTTTATAGTCTGTTAATGTATCACTTACTAATATTACTTCATTAGTATCATTATTATTAATTTTTAAGGAATCTGTTTGTGCATTTATTCCGGAATATAAAATTAATAATAATAAAAACGCAAAAGACTTTATCAGAATTAATCGCATTTTCTTAATTAATATATTATTTTTGTTGGATATCAAACTTTAATATTTTTTATTGCAAAATTATAATAATAACGATACATTGAAAGATGTTTTTTATTAATATTTGTTAAATTATATTTATAATTCTTAAAATGATAAAATTCTTTAAAATTATATTTGTTATAATTTCCGTTATTTTTATTGATAATACAGTATTTTCTCAAGATAAAAACGATAATGTTGATATAATTGTTATTGATGCCGGGCACGGAGGAAAAGATCCCGGAGCATTAGGAAAATTAAGTAAGGAAAAAGATCTTGCTCTGGCAATTGCATTAAAATTAGGACAATACATAGAAGATAATTTGCCCGATGTTCAAGTTATATATACCAGAAAAACAGATAAATTTATTGAACTTCATAAGCGGTCTGATGTTGCAAATAAAAATAATGCTGACCTTTTCATATCAATTCATGTTAATGCCAGCAGGGCATCGCATGTTACCGGAACATCAACTTTTGTTATGGGCCTTAATAAAGCAGATAAACAACTTGAAGTCGTAAAAAGAGAAAACTCTGTAATCTTAATTGAAGAAGATTATAAAACCAAATACTATGGTTTTGATCCTAATTCACCTGAATCAGAGATCATTTTTTCATTATATCAAAATGCTTATTTGGAACAAAGTATAAAGATTGCGGAATTGGTTCAATATCAATTCAAAGAACGTGCAAAACGTGAAAACAGAGATGTAAGGCAAGCAGGATTAGTGGTGCTTTGGAATTGCTCTATGCCAAGTATTTTAATTGAAACAGGATTTATTACAAACCCGGAAGAAGAAAAATATTTAAGAAGCAAAGACGGGCAATCAATAATTGCATCAGCAATTTACAGAGCAGTGAAATCATATAAAAATACCGTTGAAGGCAACAAAGATATTTCAAAAGTTGGTAATAACATAGTTTTCAAAATACAAATTGCCTATTCAGCTAAAGAAATTGATACTTCACCTGAAAATTTCAAAGGAATTAAAAATATTGAAAGAATTGAAGACGGCAAATACTTCAGATACTTTACCGGAAATGCAAAAACTTATGAAGAAATTGCAGAATTGCAAAAAGAAGTAAGAAAAAAAATTCCGGAAGCATATGTAATAGCATTAAATAACGGGAAACTAATTACTGTAAAGGATGCTTTACAACTAATGAATAATTAATCATGAACTTATGGTAGAAAATAAGAAATGAAAAACAAAATAAGACCTAAAACTCTAATTTCTACAATCTAAATTAAAAATCATGACTAAAGATCAAAGAAGAGTAGTCAAAACAGGAATTGTATTTACAATTATTACTTTTATGATTATTTGGGGTGTTAGTTATATAAAGAGTAACGATCTGTTAACAAATAAAACAATTCTTTACGGTGTATATGATAATGTAAAAGAATTATCTGTAGGAAATCATGTTTACATAAGCGGAACTAAAGTAGGCAAGGTAGTTAATGTTGATTTTATTGACGGAAATCTTAATAAATTGGTCGTTGAGTTTCATATAAGAAAAGGCATAAAAATACCCGACAGCACAATAGCCATGATTACAAGTACTGATATTATGGGAACGATGGGCTTGGAACTTATTATTAATAATCGGACAAAAAAACATTATAAATCAGGTGATACATTACAAACAAAAGTTGCGAGCAGCATATCTGAACAAGTAAATAAACAGATTTTACCGTTAAAATTAAAAACCGAAAGTATGCTGGCAACTCTTGATTCTCTTCTTGTTGCATTCAGGGCAGTTTTCAATCCGAAAACAAGAAAAAATATAAACTTGAGTTTTGAGCGTATTCAACTTACTTTAAAATATTTAGAAAGTGCATCAAATAAATTGGATAATTTAATAACATCTGAAGGAAAAAGACTTACTCAAATTTTAAAGAATGCAGAATCAATAACAAAAAATATTGAAAATAATAATGAAAATATTAATAAAATTTTGGGTAATTTCGGGGAAATAAGTGACTCTTTGGCAGCATCTAACTTAATTAATGTTATATATAAAGCAGACAATTCTATAACAAAATTAAGTAAAGTGATGGACAAAATTGAAAAAGGTGAAGGCACACTCGGTTTGCTTTTAGAAGATGAAGAATTATACAATAATTTGGATAAAGCATCAAAAGACCTTGATAAACTTCTCATTGATATAAAAGAAAATCCGAAACGCTATGTTAGGTTTTCAGCTTTTAGTTTTGGTAAAAAAATTATCGTAAACGATACTGATTCAATTTAAAATAATAAATAACAATATTTTTAAAAAAATTACATATCTCAAATTAGAACTCTCTGCGAAAAGTTCCAAAAATAAAAGATGCCACTAATACACAAAAACACAAAACCTCACAAAGAACTAAAAATCAGCAATTCAAATTTTAATATCAATGAAAAGAGAAAAAATTTTCAATAAAATTAAATCATTAAGACAAGAATTGTCAAATCATAATTACAACTATTACGTACTTTCACAACCAACCGTTTCTGATTATGATTACGATATGATGCTCAAAGAATTGGAAGCATTAGAAAAAGAACACCCCGAATTTCAAGACCTCAATTCACCGACTGTACGCGTTGGTGCAGACAGAGATAACACTTTCATGCAAGTGAAACATGATTATCCGATGTTATCTTTGGGAAACACATACAATTTTGAAGAACTTAAAGATTTTGATAATCGCATAAAAAAAATAATCGGACCTGAAACTTCTTTTAAATATGCTTGTGAATTAAAATATGACGGAACAGCAATCAGTATTAAATATAAAAACGGCAAATTCTTTCAAGCAGTTACCAGAGGCGACGGAGAAAAAGGAGATGATGTTTCCGATAACGTAAGAACAATACGTTCAGTTCCTCTGCAACTTCAAGGAAATGATTTTCCCGTTACATTTGAAATAAGAGGTGAAATAATTATGCCTCACAATGTATTTAAAGAATTAAATTCCGAACGTGAAGATATCGAAGAAACACCATTTGCAAATCCTCGAAATGCTGCATCAGGAACTATAAAAATGAAAAACTCCGCAGAAGTTGCAAAACGTAAATTGGATGCTTTTCTTTACTTTCTGTTAGGCAAAGATTTACCTTCGGATTCACATACAGAAAATCTGAATAAAGCAAAAATATGGGGATTTAAAATTTCCGAAAACAATAAACAGGCAAATGAAATTAATGAAGTCTTTGAATTTATTAATTATTGGGATAAAAAACGAGAAAACTTACCTTACGACATTGACGGTATTGTTATAAAAGTTGATTCAAAATATTTGCAAGACGAACTTGGTTTTACCGGAAAATCACCTCGTTGGGCAATTTCATACAAGTTTAAAGCAGAACGTGTTGCAAGCAAATTGTTATCAATTGATTATCAGGTCGGACGAACAGGGGCTATAACACCTGTTGCTAATTTAGAACCGATTCAATTAGACGGAACAACCGTTAAACGTGCATCTTTGCATAATGCAGATATTATAAAAGAATTAGATATAAGAATTAATGATACAGTTTTTGTTGAGAAAGGCGGTGAAATTATTCCTAAAATTGTTGGTGTAGATAAAAGTAAAAGAACATCTGATTCAGCAGAAACAATATATATTTCAAATTGTCCGGCTTGTAACAGCAAACTTGTGCGAATTGACGGAGAAGCCTTACACTATTGTACAAATTCACTTGCTTGTCCCCCACAAATCAAAGGCAAAACGGAACATTTTGTGAGCCGTAAAGCAATGGATATCAATTGCGGAGAAGCGACTGTTAATGCTTTGTTTAATGCAGGACATCTAAACAATATTGCCGATTTTTATAAATTAACTTTTGAGCAAATATATAATTTGGAAGGCTTTAAAGAAAAATCTGCCGATAATTTATTAGAAAGTATTAATCAATCAAAATCTATACCTTTTGAACGAGTCCTTTTTGCTCTCGGAATCAGATTTGTTGGAAGCACCGTAGCAAAAGTTTTGGCAAAAAGTTTCAAGACAATTGATGATATAATGCAAGCAAACATCGAACAACTAACAGAAACCGATGAAATTGGTGAACGTATTGCCGAAAGTGTTTTCAATTTTTTTCGTAATGAATTGAATATAAAAATCATTAACGATTTAAAAACTGCCGGTTTGCAATTTGAAATTATTGAAAGCGAAGGAGAGACAAATATTCTAAAAGGAACAAAATTTGTAATTTCCGGAACTTTTACAAAGTACTCAAGAAACGAACTTAAACAAATGATTGAGCAAAACGGAGGCAAAAACACAAGTTCAGTTTCTAAAAGTACTGATTATTTTCTTGCCGGAGAAAATGTAGGACCTTCAAAACTTGAAAAGGTTAAAAAATTCGGCATTAAGATAATTTCGGAAGATGAGTTTGTTGAGATGATAAAAGAACAACCATAAATAACCATAAATATTTATCGCATTAAAACCATATTTATCTAAAAGTATAGAACATATAAAAATTTGGTAACGTTAAAATAAGCTTACAATTTTGGAGTTCAGTTCCAAAATTGTAAATAATATGATTACTGCCTTTCAGTATAGCTGAATTAAAAAACACTTCCTATTTTAGTTCCGATTAGTGGCACATTAAACTGACTTGGTTGTAAAATATAAAACAATAAATATTTTGCTGCTTTTACTTTTATCGCCCGTAAATTATTGATATACAGGCGCAATGCTCTTGATGGCATATATCTCTAAACATAAAATATTAAACTTTGTTTCATAATCTTATTTTCATTTTGTAATATTGTAAGAATAAATAATTTATAACTGTGGCTCTCAAAAATATTATTATTAAACGCAACATTAAGAAATCTGTACGAAAAGTACAATTTTTTAACTATGAAACAGCAAAATCCGTAGGTATTTTGTATTGTATTGACAGCAAAACAAATTTTGATCGAATAAAGCAATACATTTCTGACCTGTCAAACAGAAATTTAAAAGTTTATGCTCTCGGATTTGTAAAAAAACCTGAGGAAATTGGTATAACTTATTTCGGACAAGGAAATTTTAACTTTTTTTCTGAAAAGCATATTGGTAAAACAGGAAAAATAAAGGAAGTTTGTATCAGCGATTTTATAAATGCAGATATTGATTTAGTAATAAACTTTACGACTTCCAATAATTTCTATTTGGAATATGTATTTGCATTATCGAAAGCAAAATTTAAAGTTTCAAGTATTATTGATTGCAAATATTCTGATTTAAATATTAATTACGACAGAAGCAAAGACTTAAATTATTTTATATCACAAGTTGACCACTATATGAGTACGATTAAAAAAGCTTAAACATTATGATAAACAAATTAAGCATTAAAAACTTTAAATCAATTAAAGAATTAGAATTTCATCCTAAACGAATTAATGTTTTTTTAGGTGCTCCGAATGTCGGGAAATCGAATATATTGGAAGCTTTGGGATTATTTAGTGTTCCTTATATAAATAATTCTGAAAATAAATTTGAAAATATAATTCGATTTGACAGTTTAAATAATCTATTTTATGATAATAATCCATCTAAAAAAATTGAGGTAACAACAAATATAGCATCAGCACAGTTGAGATATAGAGATAATATAGATTTTTTTGATTTATTTATAAGTAAAAATTTATTAGCCGATGAAGAGTTCGAATATAATTCTACCTATTCAAATTTCATTACAAAACTTAAAAATATATACAATAAACATCCGAGTACATTTGATTCTGATGATATTAAACTTTATTTTAATAATTTTAATATAACAGGGCAAGAATTTCAAATTGATCAAATTTCAAATTATTACAGTTCTATAAGAAAATATACATTTAATAAAAATACAATAGGGAAACAAAGATTTCATATGTATTTGTTGCCGCCTGACGGTAATAATTTAATAACAATTATTCAAAAAAACAAGGAATTATTTGATGAGATTGCTTCTTTTTTTGAAATCTACGGTTTAGACATAATGTATGATGTTGAAAAAAATATATATGAGATAATAAAAAGAGAGGGTAATATTTTTTACAGATATCCTTATAAACTAATGGCGGATACACTACAAAGAATCATCTTCTATTTAACCGTAGTTGAAACTAACAAAAATTCGACAATATTATTAGAAGAACCAGAGACACATTCGTATCCGCCTTATACAAAGATGCTTGCCGAACGAATTGCAGACAACGAAACAAATCAGTTTTTCATTACAACACATAGTCCTTACTTATTACACAATATACTTGAAAATACAAAATTTGAAGACCGAAATATCATTATCGCTTATTATGAGAATTATCAAACCAAAATAAAGATATTAAATGAAGAAGATATAACAGAAATTCAAGAAGATGACATTGAAGTATTTTTTAATTTGGAAAAATTCATCAATAATGAGTAAGAAAAACATCAAATTTCTCACAGAAGGATATGCGGATATATTGTTATTGGATATTTTGGAAATCCCTCTTAAATATATTCAAAGAACAGGCAGTATTTCAAAATTATCCAAATCCATGAAAAATCAATCAAAAAATTTTATTGGACTTGTTGATGCGGACAACGGAGAAAGTTTTAAGTTTTTTGAAGAATTTAATTTTTGTATTGCTCCTGATAATATTATCTTAAAACACAAAGCAAATACAAAACAATATGTTATTTTTTTGCTTCCGAAAGCAATTGAAAAATGGATATTAGATGCTGCAAAAAGTGTAGAAATAAAACCGGAAGATTATAAACTTTCTTCTGATATTAAGAAGTTCAAAAAGGAAACAAAAAACGAAAACATTTATAAAAATAAGAACCTCATTAAATTCATAAGAGACATAAAAAAGAAAAAAGCAGAACCTTTTGTTTTCTTACAGGAAATATTACAAAAATTATTAACAGAAAATAATTATCCATGTATAAAAAACTAACCGGAACCGGAGTAGCACTTGTAACTCCGTTCAGAAACGATGACAGTATTGATTTCAGTTCACTTAATAAATTAGTTGAACATGTTGTAACCGGCGGTGTAGAATTTCTGGTTGTAATGGGAACAACCGGAGAGAATCCTGTATTATCACAACAAGAACAAAAAACCGTTTTAGATTATGTTACGGAAGTATCCGAAAAAAAACTTCCTGTTGTGTTCGGTATAGGAGGCAATAATACACAAGCTGTTGTCAATACTATAAAAAATACCGATTTCACTAATATTGATGCAATACTTTCGGCAACACCTTATTATAATAAGCCTACTCAAAAAGGTTTATATATTCATTATAAAACAATTGCAAGTGCTTGTCCTGTTCCGATTATATTGTATAATGTACCCGGAAGAACATCAGTAAACTTAAATGCTGAAACAACATTGAAATTAGCAAATGATTTTGAAAATATTACTGCCGTTAAAGAAGCATCCGGTAACTTTGATCAGATAATGCAAATTATCAAAAATAAACCTGATGATTTTACAGTGCTGTCCGGTGATGATACTTATACAATGCCATATATTGCAATGGGAATGGAAGGAGTTATCTCCGTTACCGCTAATGCTTATCCAAAAGAATTTTCCGATATGGTAAGGGCATCTCTGAAATATGATTTTAAAACTGCACAAGAGCTTCATTATAAACTTCTTGATTTATCAAACAGCTTATTTCTTGAAGGAAATCCGGGAGGAGTAAAAGCAGCATTAGAGATTCTGGGAATCACTTCAAAATATGTTCGTTTGCCTTTAGCATCAGTCAGTAAAGGGACTTACAAAATTATTGAAACCTTTATGAAAAATATTTAATTTTTTGAAATTTCTTGCATCAATAAAATGAATAAAAAAGAAAACATAAAATTTTCAATAATAATACCTGTTTATAACAGGCCACAGGAAATAAATGAATTACTTGAAAGTTTAACAAAACAGACAAATAATGATTTTGAACTTATTATTATTGAAGATGGTTCTACCATAAAATGTGATGAGCAAGTGGTTAAATACAAACATCAATTAGATATTAAATATTACTATAAAGACAATTCAGGTCCCGGCGACAGCAGAAATGTCGGTATGTCAAAAGCTTCCGGACAATATTTGATTTTTTTTGATTCAGATTGTATCATACCTCCGAATTATTTTGAGAACGTAGAAAATCATTTGGTTAAAGAAAGCTTAGATACATTTGGCGGACCTGACAATGCGCATTCATCTTTTACTAATATTCAAAAAGCTATTAATTATTCCATGACATCTGTTATTACAACCGGAGGTGTGAGAGGAAAAAAGAATAAGCTTGATAATTTCCAGCCGAGAAGCTTTAATATGGGAATCAGCCGAAAAGTATTTGAAAAGATTGGCGGATTTTCTGACATACATCCCGGAGAAGACCCGGATTTAAGTTATAGAATTATGAATGCCGGATTTAAAGTTGGTTTAATTGAAGATGCTTTTGTCTATCATAAGAGAAGAATAGATTTTTCTAAATTTGTTAAGCAAGTGTATAAATTCGGTGTGGCTAGGGCAATTCTTATTAAATGGTATCCCGATAAATTTAAAATAACCTATACTTTTCCGTCATTATTCCTTTTGTTCAGTTTATTTTTAATCGTTCTTTCTGTTACAATTTCAGTATTTTTTATTATACCGTTTTTAATAATAACTATGGTTATTTTACTTGATTCTCTGATAAAAACAAAAAATCTGCTTATTTCTCTTCTGTCAATAATTGCCGGCTTTATTCAGTTATATAGTTATGGATACGGATTTATTAATAGTACTGTAAAAGTCTTAATTTTTAAAAAAGACGAAAGAAAAGTATTTGATAATTTTTTTTTTAACAAAAAGATAACTACAAAATTATGAAAACATTTTATGAAAAAACTAAACTTATATTATCAATATTAAAGATGAGAACAATTTTTTTAAAGATTACCGGAACTCCACTTTTAATATTGTTAATGGCTGTTGTATTATTATTCTCATGTAAAAAAGTTAAAGAAATAAATCAAGATCCTGAAATTGAACCGTTGAAACATGGTTTTAAAGTTTCTGCAGCAGTAGGATATTGTGCCTCATTAGCAAATTCGCTTTTTAGAGGTGAAAATCTACCGGATAATGTATTATTTCAATCTTCCCAAAATGATGATTATTCAGGATCAGGAATAATGTATGTAACAATTAATGACAACTATCCTCTTCCTTTTAACAGGAATATCGGTCAGATAATTATCCCTTGCTTATGGGATGTAAATTATGATCAAAGTGAATATAGCGGAGTAATCACAACAATATTTACAGATATTAATATTTTAGAAGGAAAATACAAATTCATAGGTATTCATACTGTTCCTGTAATTGAAATTGAAGGAGAAAGAATATTAACCCTCTTTGCAGAACAAGATATAATTATTGGTGAAGGATCAGACACACTATTAAACTTAAACTTAACTAATCCGCAATTTAATTTAGAAATGGCCAGATTAGAAACAGAACAACCCAATAATACTTTTGCTGCAGTTAAGCAAAATGTTTGGTTTATTACCATAGATCAAAATAATACTATGTCAAACATTTATGATGACGAATTTACAGTCAACGGCGGAGGACAAATTGCAGAGGTTTCAAGTGCAAGCGGCGGTATACTGTACCATGCCATGATAAATGCAGAATTCATCCCTAACATATGTAAACTTAACCCTATTACAGGTGTTGGTTTTATTCAAAATTTAAAAGTAGGCACTGATATAGACTTGGGAAATATTACTCTGAATTTTCATGATAAATGTGACGGAAAAGCATATGTTGAATTTGCAACCGGAAAATACATAGGTTCAAGCCGCAGAGATGTAAACCTTAATTTTTATTAATTTTTTGAAAAAGACGGCTGTGGTTTAAGTGTTCTGTGAAATATAAAATTATGATATCGATTTATGAAGCAATTACCGGTAAAATCATTGATATTAATGAACTCGAAAGTTTCAGATTAAAGAAACTTAAAGAAAGAAAACATAGGACATTAACCGCTTTTATTTCAAGTATATCTGTTGCGATAATCTCAATTGTATTAAGCATAATTATTTATAACGGTTGGGTAATGATAACGGGAATTATTATTGCTGTTATAATATTTCTTATTGTAAGAGGCAGTCAACTTGTTAGTATTAAGAAGAATATAAAAGAAAACTTATTACAATCTTTTTTCAAGGCTGTTATTCCGGAAATGTCTTATTCAACATATGATCATGTCAGCAGAGAACAATTTGAAAAAAGTAAATTTATTTGGTCTTATACACATCACAGCGGAGAAAACCATTTTGCAGGAAAACTTAACAATATTAATATTGAATTCTCTGAATTATTACTAACTGAAACAATTGACAAAATCAGATTGCCGGTTTTCACAGGCCCTTACTTTGTAATTCAATTTCCTGACAAATTCAAAGGAAGAACGGTTGTAAAACCATTCAGCAAAGAAACAACAGCAGACAGAAAAATAGGGAATTTCATACAAAAGATCATAAAATCCGGTGATCCGGAAATAAGCATTAATGATAAATCATTTAATGAAGAGTTTAAAGTTTTTTCAACAAATGAAAATGAAGCTAAAAATATATTAACTAAAGAATTTAGGAGCTTTTTATTATCATACACTCTTAATTCAAAGACTGAAGCTTTTTTTAGTATTAATGAAAATAAAATTTATTTCGGCTTGAATAAATTTGAAGACCTGTTTAAGATTGAAGTTAAAAAACCGATAAATAAAAATTTGCTTGAGAAATATTATAACAATCTTAAAACACTGACAAATATTTCAGAAAAGTTATATGAATTGGTAGATTTTGCATATAAAAACCCGAAAATTCATGATAACAGATTTTTAAATTATAATGATGAAATAAAATATTAAATTATACTAAAAACTATCACACTAAAAAACTATAATACTTGCCGTTTACAGCTTTATGAAATCTGCACTTATCAGGTGTTCAATTTAATGAAAGCCTTTTTATGAAATACACACGGAAAGGAGATACAAACATACGGCAGAAAGGGAAGTGACAAACTATTCCCATACACGCCATACCAAAAAAAAGGCTGCCTAATAAGTGCAGCCTCTTTTTAAAACAATGTGTCTCGTCCTGAAATAGCGTTACACAAAAAGTAATGTTATGAAAGAACAAATTGAAAACAAGTATGTTAAACGTACGCAAAAAGATTATTCATATTCTTTTAAGTTGCAAATAGTAAAAGAAATTG
>JAUVIG010000610.1 GCA_030592825.1 Chlorobiota bacterium
ACTTTATTCTTAATAATGAAAACTGGTTTGAAATTCTAATTGAAGATACTGATAATTGGAATGAATTTATTAACCGGGTGTTGAATCTTTATGCCGGTGATAAAAGAAAACGTTCGGCTCTTAACCGTATTGTGAAAGATTACAGCCCGGAAGGTATTGATTTTATTGCAGAAGCAATTATCCGTTTTTTTATTCCGGAGCATCCCGTAATATTTGGCATAAAGTCTTTTGAATTTGCAGAATCTGACGATTTGATGAGAACAACTGCAGAGGCATTTAGTTATCTGATCATTGATTTATGGGATAGTTCTTCAGACAATGATATTCAGCTTTACCTTTTCAGATATGAATTTGCATTAAGGCAATTAGAAGATAAACAGCCCGAAGTAATCAACATATTAAATCTTATATACAAAGAATTGAATACAACAGGAAAAATCAGAGATGATTTTTATAACTATAAAGTTTACGCCTATACATCCGGTTCAAAGAAATCATTAAATAACTTGAAGAAGTTCCTTTTTGAATACCTGCCGAATAAAAACAAAATTGATTTTATTAAACTTAACGAACAAAATGAATTACATTATAAAATAGAGAGAACAATAAGCGATTATTTTACTGAAATTGGCTTAAATAATATAATAATTGACCTTGATTTTGAAAAAACAATTCCTGTAAATTATCCGGAAGATTATCATTCAGTTGAGGATTTCTTTGAAAAAACAATTGATATAATTATAGACAGTATTTGCAATAAGCATTTGATTAACAAAGAAATGCTTATAGAAAGCCGATTAGAATTGTTTAAAAGCAATTTCAAAGATACTTATAACAGATTATTTGAAAAGCTAATAAATGAATATAATACATTAAGAAAAGAACTTACCGAAAAAATAAAACAACAAAATCCTGTAATAAGCAATTTAAATAAAATTGAAATAATAATTAACGGTAAAATATATCATAAGATTACTTCAGCTTTTTATCTGATAAGTGAAATCAAGAAATACCAAAAAGATCAAATAATATTACAGAAGCAAAAAATTCAAGAAAAAAAAGTTGCAAAAAAAAGAGCAAATCAAGATTTTATCTATAAATATTGGCCTCATATTCTTATGGGTTTGTTTGTCATTGTTTTTTTTCTTTGTACTTTTAATGAATACTATAATAATGAAAATACTGATTCAGCACAAATAGAAATGATACACATTAAAGGCGGAACTTTTTATATGGGACGTGAAGGAGGTATGAAAACCGGAAACCCTTTACATACAGTGAGCTTGAATGATTTTTACATTAGTAAATACGAAATAACAAATAAGCAATTCAGCCTATTTTTAAATAACTATGGTTCAGGAGAAGTAAAAGACGGAGAATACAAAGGAGCAAAAATGATTTATTATAGTAATGAAGTAAGACGGAATTGGGGAATAAATCATACAGACAGCGGTTGGCATCCGGCAGAAGGATACGAAAATCACCCTGTCATTTATGTTACGTGGTACGGAGCAAACGAATATTGTAAACGGGCAGGAGGCAGGTTGCCGACAGAAGCCGAATGGGAATTCGCAGCACGAGGCGGAAACAAATCAAAGGGCTACATGTATTCAGGCAGTAATAAAGTTAAAAATGTTGCTTGGTATGGTGATAATTCAGATATCCGAACTCATGAAGCGGGGACAAAAAAATCTAATGAACTTGGAATTTATGATATGAGCGGTAATGTTTTTGAATGGTGTGAGGATTGGTATAGCAGTAATTATTACATTAAAAGTCCTGAAAACAATCCTGTTAATTTAGCAAAAAGCGAGTTAAAAGTACTTCGCGGTGGTTCTTTCTACGATGACTGTGATAACATTTGTCCTTGGTATCGTATGAAGCGATCACCTGATAAATTTTTCAGCAATATTGGATTTCGATTATGCAGTGATAAAGAATCAGGAGACTTAAAGAAATAAAATGCTTTGGAAATTAAACAGAATACAATATCCCGTTTATAATCTCGGAACAGGAAAACGTATAGCAATATGGGTACAGGGATGTTCTCTTGCATGCAAAAACTGTATAAGTAAAACTTTACAAACGAAAAACGGCGGAAAAAATATTGAAATTGAATTTTTAGTAAATGAGATTGTAAAAGTAAATCAAGATTTTTCAGGCATAACAATTACCGGAGGTGAACCTTTTCAGCAATATCAACAATTAATTGCATTTTGTGCATATTTAAAACAAAAATCGAATTTAGAAATATATGTTTTTTCCGGTTATTATTTGGATGAATTATATCAATTATTTCCGGATAAACTTTTTTTGAAATATATTGATTTTCTGAT
>JAUVIG010000218.1 GCA_030592825.1 Chlorobiota bacterium
ATGACGGAAGCGTGATAATTTGGGATGTTGAAAATCGGAAATCAATACACATATTGAAAGCTCACAAAGCAAAAGTTTATTGTGTTGATTTCAGCCCTGACGGAAAGTTATTATTAACCGGAGGAGAAGATAAAAAAATAAGGATGTGGGATGTGAATTCAGGCATTGAACTGTTCAATATCGGTGACAGAGACATTATGCATCATGTCAGCTTCAGTATGAACGATAAAAAAATCATTGCACAGAGTGTGGACATGAGCCTTAAAACTTGGGAGTCGAAGAATACAGATAATTTTAATAATTTCTCCGATCATATTTCAGGAGATCTTTTATATGGTTTCGACCGAGACGGTAAATATGTTTTTTCATATAAACATATTTGGTCAACTGATTCCTCAAAAGAAGTGTTCAGTATTGAGGATCATTCACCTGAAGATGAGAGTACGGTTTTATTCAGCAAGGATAACAAATATTATTACTTAGAAGAGACATTCGGTATTTTACAAATTGATCTGAATACCGGTAAAAAGATCGGTGAAGTCAGTGCCGGCATAGGTTTTAAAGCCGTAGCAATCAGTCCGGACGATAAGTTTCTTATCAGTTCGGAAGACAATATCTTTGAATCTTATGACATCAAAACCGGTAAATTAAAGAAAACTTTTAACGGACATACAGAGGATATCTTATGTTTATCAATTAGTCCGAACGGGAAAAAAGTATTTTCAGGATCCGAAGATATGCATATCAAAATATGGGATGCTTCCGGTGGTTATGAATTATTTAATCTTTCAGGCCATAGTTCATCCGTTACAGCATTAGCGGTTAATCCGAACGGTAAAATTTTGGCATCGGGAAGTGATGATAACACCATTAAACTTTGGGATACAGACTCAGGAGAATTGCTCGCAACTTTAAATGAACATACAGCCGGAATCAATTCTCTTTCATTCAGTGAAGAAGGCAAGTTCTTGATCTCAAGCAGTAAAGACGGATCTGTACGATTATGGGATGTTAAAAACAGAAAATTATCAGCATCTCTCTTTTGTATTAAGAATTCTGAAGATTGGGTTGTTGTAAGCCCTAACGGCAAATTTGACGGAACAGTTGACGGAATAAAAAAGTTACATATAGTAAAAAACAGTGAGATTATCCCGCTGCCGAGTTTATTTGAAAAATATTACTCTCCTAAATTATTATCCTCATTACTTGCAAATAATGAAATTGAAAAGCCGGATATCAGTTTAAATGAAATTAAACTGCCTCCGAATATCAACTTATTTGAACCTGCAACAGGTAATGTATTTAAAACGAAAAATATACAAGTGAAAGTTTCATGGCCCGAATTGGGAGAAGATATTCAGGAAGTACTGTTATATCATAATAATAAATTAGAGAAAAAAATTTACGGATTTAAACCGAATTCCGACAACAAACTTGATCTGAACTTAACTTTAATAAACGGAGAAAATTTAATTAAGGTAATTGCCGTAAATTCCCAAAGAACCGAATCAGTTCCTGAAGAAGTTAAGGTATATTATGACGGGATTAAGGCATCATCGGATTTGTATATGATGATAATTGCTGTTGATGAACATAAAAATCCTGATTTTAATCTGAAATATGCAGTTACGGATGCTAAAGCAATCGGAGAGAAAATGAAAGCCGGAGGTAAAAAGATATTTTTGAACACAACAGTTGAATATTTATTAAATTCAGATGCTACACGCAAAAATATTGAAGAAAAATTAGACTATTTTAATAAATTAGTAAAACCGGAAGATGTTTTTATTTTTTATTTCGCCGGACACGGTACCATGAATTTAGATTCCGTACCCGAATTTTATATGATCCCTCATGATGTAACTCGTGTTTTCGGGACAGGTAGTAATTTAGAGATAAACGGATTGTCAGGCAATGACTTGAAGAATTTTTCGGAAAACTTAAAAGCTCAAAAACAATTGTTTATTATTGATGCCTGCCATTCCGGAGCATTGATTGATATTTTATCAACCCGAGGATTTGAGAAAGAAAAAGCTATTGCCCAATTGGCAAGAAGTACAGGAACATTTTGGTTGGTTGCCAGTGAGACAGAGCAATATGCCCTTGAGTTGAACAATTTGGGACACGGACTTTTTACTTATGCCGTTTTACAAGGTTTGGGAGGTGATGCAGACGGGAAAAATAACGATCAAAAGATCACAGTGAAAGAATTAAGTGCTTTTATCAATGATTTTGTTCCTGAATATTCCGAGAAGTTAAGAGGCACACCTCAATATCCTACGAGTTTTGGTTTTGGACAAGATTTTCCGCTGATTTTATATAAAAAAAAATAAATCATTGAAATTTACGATTATGATTAGACTGCAAAAGAATATTTTAATTTTTAAAATCTTCTGTATTGAAACAAAATGCCTTTATCAAAAGGTGTCCAAACACAGGCAGGTAATCCGGCTTTCTTTAATGCTTCATTAGTCCGGGTGTTACATGTATAAAATAATGTATAGGAATAATTCGCATCATAAAAACGATCATAAATTCCGTATTCAATGTTTTTTATGGGCATCACTTGACTATTTATTGTTTTAAAACTTTTCAGAATGAAAGATTGAAGGTCTGTAAATTGTCGCTCATTCACAAGAAGTTTTATACTTTGATCATTCTCTGTTAAATCTTTGTAATAAGTAACATGCATTGCTGCATCCGTTCTTATAAACAATGCTTTAAATGCAATTGAGAATTTGAGATCAGACCATTCGGGTGTATTTATATAAAACTCTTTATCGCCCCAACCAAATCCGACAAATTTAACTTCATCTTTAATATTATCCGGAATTAATAAAATATCATTCCAATTAGTATAATTATTTTTTATGGGAAGGGCAATATCAAGATGAACACCATTTGATTTTATCCAAATTTCATTATCTGAATTCAAAGGTTCTCGGAAATTATTGTTTACGGGAATTACAGATAAAATAATTGAAATGAGAAAGTAAGCTGCAATCAAAATAAGGATACTGTAAAATATGTTTTTGAGATATTTGTAGATATTTTTCAAATTATTAATTCAACAGATATGCAACTTTAATACTAAATTTTTGGTTCTGCCATTATTCTATCGTAAATATCTTATTACAGTTATCTAACTGATTTTAATGATTAAATGCTTAAATAAAAAAAAAATAAAAAGTAGAACTTAATGATACTAAGATGTGTTTTTATAACTATGACCTTTTTATTAAAGCATTGTAGCATTTAATCATTTTAGCACTGTGTCCGCCTTTGGCGTGATTCGTAAATATTTCGTTAAATTCGTGGTAGAACCAAAATTTATAATGATTTATTCTTCCTTTTTTTCTTGCAAATAAAAATCAAAAATTTTTCCGTTATAAATAATTAGTTCCGGAATATCTTTCAGGCTTTTATCACGATTGGTTCCTAACAAAATCGCATCAACACCCGTTCTTTGGAGAGAATCGTTAATGATCATCTTTGTTCGGTCAGAAACATGTCTTATAAATTTATAATCCTCCTCTAAATCTTTAAAAGTGATTAATTCACCGTATTTTTCAGTTATTTCTGTTTCAATATTTAAAACAATTAATTTTCTGTTACCTGTTTTTATATTGGTAATAATAAATGCAGCATCATTTTTTTTATCGCCGTTATAATCCCCGTAACAAAATGTATTAAAACGAGATTTTCTGCTTTCTGCAAATATTTGCCAAACTTCTTTCCGGTCATCTTTGCCATACAGCTTTTCTCTTTCTGTAATCGGAATTTTTGATGTAAAATTATTATTTGTCAAATATGTAGAAATTGCTTTCCTGTATTTTGTTGAAGAAATCATCTCTTTTGCATTTTCATTTCCGTACATTCCGTCTATAATGTAAAAGGTTTCAGGCAATACCAAGTATTCAAAAGACATAAAACCTTTCTTTTCTTCAATAGAAACTTCAGCCCAATCATTATCAAAAACTTCATAAACATTAACCTCTGTTCCGTACGGATATGAACCTATCACATATGAATTTTTCATTTTATCGGAACGTATGTTTAACTCTTCACTTATCACCATCATCTTTTGTGAAGAAAAGTCTTTTTGAATGACTTCTACTAAGGGTCCAAGTAATAAATACACAATAAACATAAACGGAATGATTCCAAATAAAATCCCGCCAACAAAAATTGCTTTACTTTTTATATTACTTTTCTTCGATTCTCTACTACTGTGTTTTTTTTTATTAAATAAACTCATTAGATATTTTTTATTATAAAAAAATTTTGTCTAATATACAAATTATAATTATTTTTAACAAAACTAATTTAATCTAATAAATCTAACTATGCGCCTGAAAGTTTTTGGATTTATCCTTATCACAAAAAATCAATTCATAATATTTGAGACTATATTCTTCTCATTCTTTTTTTTGTTAACAATCTTTTTCTTTTCATATAGTTTTCCGGATTATGTTGATAATCCAATTATTTTATTTCATGCAAAATATCTAAAATATATTACATTGATATTTAGTTTTTTGATTGTAATTGAAGCGCAATATTACCTAAATAAATTAATCGGTAAACAATTGAAGATCATAGAAAAACAAAAGAAAAAAATTGAGCGTCAAAATAAAAACATTACTCAAAGTATAAAATACGCAAGTCGAATACAAGACGCACTTTTACCTTCTAAAGATAAATTAGCAAACAATTTGGATTATTTCATTTTTTACAAACCCAGAGATATTGTCAGCGGTGATTATTATTGGTTTGCAGAAAAAAACAACAAGCTTATTCTTGTTGCGGCAGATTGTACAGGACATGGAGTTCCCGGTGCTTTCATGAGTATTTTGGGAATATCCTCTCTAAATGAAATCATTTCAGAAACGGATGATGATATACATGCCAATGAGATATTAAATATACTCAGAGACCGTGTAACAGCATCATTAAAGAAGAAGAAAGGTGACATTATTTCCAGTGCCGGCATGGATATGGCTCTGATCATTATTGATAAAGAAAAAAAAACAGTTCAGTTTTCAGGAGCAAACAATCCTTTAATTGTTATCAGAAAAACAAATAACGAACAAAGCACTATCAATGTTGACAGGGTTCAAAAAATGATTTCAGGACTTTATGAACTAAACTATATAAAACCTGACAGGATGCCAATTGGTTTCTATCCTGTTATAAAACCATTTAAATCACAACAATTTGAGTTTCAAAAAAATGATGCTCTATATATTTTTTCAGATGGCTTTGTTGACCAAATGGGCGGTGAACAAGGAAGAAAATTAATGAACAAACGTTTAAAAGATGTATTGCTGCATATACAAGATAAATCAATGCATGAACAAAAAGAATTTTTAGAGACCTTTTTAGAAAAATGGATGAACGGGACTCAACAAACCGATGACATCTTGATTTTCGGGATTAAAATTTGATGAAATTGAACTTCCCAAATTTTATTTTTTTACAAAAAATCTATAATAAAATTAATTTTATTGTAAATTTGCTTTATACAAATTACGAAATTATTTTCACCAAAAATAATTCTGCCTAAATTTAGATTTTAATAAATAACCGTTAAAACACTTGCTATGAGAATGAAAATCTTGGGTTTCATTCCTATTACCAAAAATCAGTTCATTATATTTGAGACTATCTTTTTCTCATTTTTCTTCTTATTGACAATATTTTTCTTTGCTTATGATTTTCCTGAATATGTGGAAGATCCTCTAATAATGTTTCATGTAAAGTATTTGAAATATGTTACACTTGCAATTAGTTTTCTTATTGTAGTAGAGACACAATATTATTTAAACAAATTCATCAGTAAACAACTTAAAATCAATGAAAAACAAAGAGGTAAAATAGAACATCAAAATCAAGAAATTACTCAAAGTATAATATACGCAAGCCGAATACAAGAAGCACTTTTACCTTCAGAAGATAAGCTGCCTGAAGGTCCGGATTATTTTATTTTTTACAAACCTAAAGATATTGTAAGCGGAGATTATTATTGGTTTACTGAAAAAAATGAAAAATTGATCATTGTAGCAGCTGATTGTACCGGACACGGTGTTCCCGGTGCTTTTATGAGTATATTAGGAATAACTTCTTTAAATGATATTATTACTGAATATGAAAAAGATTTGAATGCCGATGAGATATTGAATATACTGAGAGATCGTGTTACAACATCATTAAAAAAGAGCAAAGGTCAAATTATTGCTGAAGCCGGGATGGATATGGCTTTGATTATTATTGATAAAAAAAACAGAACGGTTCAATTTTCAGGTGCAAACAATCCGCTTTTTCTAATTAGAAAAGAAGGAAGTAATGATTTCGAAAAATTTAAGGATGTAGAAAAAATAAAATCCGGTAACTACGAATTATTTCATTTTAAACCCGATAAAATGCCTATTGGTATTTACCCTGTATCAAAACCTTTTAA
>JAUVIG010000480.1 GCA_030592825.1 Chlorobiota bacterium
AGCTACGGCTATTACATAAAATTTGTGCCTCGCATCTTATTCATTATATTTGTTTCTTGAAAGAAATTAATTAATAGAGGTTACCTTAAAGCTAATAAATATAAATAACTCTTCCAACAATATTTTTCTTATTTATCAAACCTAAAGTTCTTGAATCATTAAGATCACGTCTGTTATCATTTAACACAAAAACAGAATCTTTGCTCATAACAATTTTATTTATTTTTTGTTCAACAGAAAAAAGTCTTTGAGTGTATTTTTCAATCGGAAAAATTTTCTTTTTTAAATCTGAAACAGAATCGGTCATTATTTCATCATATTCATATTGAGTTAATTCTGCCTGATAAAACCCGGAATTATTCAATTCTTTTAAAGTGTATTTCATTTTTAATGAATCAACTTCCGAAATTTTAATAAATCTTATGCAATAACTTTTTGTTTGAAGTTTAAATATAAGTTTTTTATTATTCACAAATACATCTTGCCCTGATATAATAACAGTATCTTTATATTGTGCTGCTAATCTGCAAAGATTTAATTGATCATGCTTTTCATCTTTATAAAGAATAATATCTCCGTTTTTGAATCGTGAAATTTTGCTGATAATCAATTTATTTCCGGATAAAATTGTTTTATACATCGAATCAGTTTCAACTGTATAAATTTGAATAAAGAAAATTTTAATCAGAACAGTTATTGAAAAGATCAATATTAATGAAAATAAAATAAATTTCAGATGTTTCATAAGAATACAAAAATAAAAAACCGTTACTGAAAAATAACGGTTTTATACTTAAAATTAGATAATATTATATATCATCGTCAATAATCTTTAATATTCTGTCAAATCTTATCTTACCGGTGAAGATCGTTTTGTCTTTATCAAGTGACAACCAAATAAATACAGGCTTCCCTACAACATGATCATCAGGTACAAAGCCCCAGAATCTGGAATCTGCGGAATTACTTCTGTTATCTCCCATCATAAAGTAATAATTCATTTTAAAAGTATATTCTTTTACTTCTTTTCCGTTAATAAATATTTTTTCGTCAGTTATTTTAATATCATTATCTTCATAAACATCTATTATTCTTTTGTATTTTGATATATTACTTGTATCGATCTTTATTGTTTTCCCGGCTTCCGGAATATATAACGGGCCAAAATGATCATTATTCCATTTATATCGCAAATCATGCGGAAAAATATCAGGATCAAAAACAGCAGAATCATGAACAATTTTCTCAACAAAACTAACACTTTTAAATTTCGAAATTTTCTTGGCATAATCTTCAGTTAAGGGCAGTACATATCCTGCAACACCATATCTTTGAGAAATACTGTAATCCTCTGAACTTATTCCCATATCAAGTAATGTCTTTTTATTAAGGGATTTCCCTGCCTTAACTTCGATATGATAATTCTGCTGTGCATTTTCAAACTTTTCACCTTTTTGACCGTTAATATAAACTTCGGAAGATTTAATCTCAAGAATATCACCTGCAACAGCCACACATCTTTTCACGTAATTATCTTTTTTATCTACCGGTCTGCCGACAATCGTGTAATTTCCGCGAACCAATTTTCTTGCATTATTTAAATAATACTCTTCACTTTTTAATTCCTTACCGGATTTACTGTCAGCATCCATGTTTTGCCTTGCATATCCTCTTACAATTTTATAATAACTTTCTGCCGATCGTTCTATGGCGACTGTATCTCCAACCGGAAAATTAAAAACAACAATATCATTTCTTTGAACTTCACCCAATCCGGCTAATCTTTTATACGGAGATTTTATCCATTCCAAGTATGGTTTAGAAGCTTTTGTTCCCGGAATTGTATGATGCATAAAAGGAATAGACAAAGGCGTATTCGGCATTCTCGGTCCGTAACTTATTTTGCTTACAAAAAGATAATCCCCTACTAATAATGATTTTTCCAAAGAAGAAGTCGGTATCATATATGCTTCAATAAAAAACATTCTGATAATAGTTGCTGCTATAATTGCAAAAACCAATGCATCTACCCATTCAATTAACTTACTTTTTTTCTCAAGATCTCTTTTCTTCCAAAATGTCCAATTTACTTTTTTAGAAATATAGTAATCAAAAATTATCGGGATACCCAATATCAACCACCAACTTCCAATCCAAATTATAAAAAGGATAAAAACAAAGGTCCAAAAACCAAACTTAAAATACTTATTTTTCAGGAATTTAAAATATTTTCTCATTATATTTTTAATTATTGTTTAAATTATATTTTCATTTGACATTTTCAAAAGTTCATTTAATATTTTCTTTGAAAAATATCGTTTCTTTTGGATAAAAAGCTTAAAAACTGTCCTTAATTCTTTAACTATTCCTTTTTCTTTTGCTTCAAAAAGAACAGCAAGTGTTCCTATACATTTTACATCCAATAATTCCGCAACTTTTCTTGCTTTCCTGTCATCAATTAATAACAAATCTGCGTTTAATTCTTTATAAAGAACAATTGCTTCAGTTTCTCCTTTATCAATTCCTCCTATTTCAATAAAAAAACTTTGTGTATATTTAACTTTTTCAGAAAGTATTTTTAATTCATCTTTGTAGTTACTTAATTCATTATGAGAAGTTAATTCATCCCATACTCCTTTCGGAATATAATACTCACCGAATATTTCTTCAATAATATTTAACTTTCCGGAAACTATCAAAGATATTAACGGACTTGTATCTGCAATTAATACCATTTAAAGTGTTCTTAATAAATCAATATCTTTTTTTATATCATTAATAGTAAGTTTAGAAATTGGAACACCTAAATCAGACAGAATTTTCTCAAAATCATATCTGTGCATACCTGCAAGTTTAGCAGCTCTTGCTAAACTCAATTTTTCAAATTGATATAAACTAACGGCTGCCCACAATTTTAGTTCTTTACTAAACTCATTTGTAGTCTTATTTAAAGAAATAAGTATTTCCGGTTGTATTTGAACATTTAAAGATACCTTTTCCATAATTATTTATATTTTTTATATTTTTTATATAACATATTAATCTTCCGGTCATTTTTCTGCTTCCTTTTTTGCTTCTTCGTGAGTTAAATACTCTCTATTTTCAATCTGTGAAATTGCTGTTTCTAATTCATTAATTTGATCTTTAGTTAATTTTATCACATCTTTACTTCCTGTACTCATATCAAACAGTTTACTTATCTCCATAAGCAAAACCGGATTGTCAGTTTGATTTATGGCGTCTGTCAAGTTCGATTTTATTAATTTTATATCCATTTTTATTTCTTCATAAATTTTCACTACTTACATAGCAAATTAACAAATTTTTACTCTAAAAATCTAATAAATCA
>JAUVIG010000089.1 GCA_030592825.1 Chlorobiota bacterium
ATATTGTAAATCGTCTGAAGCAAAGAAGTTGCTATATTGCATATACAAATACAAAAACACATAATACTCTAAAAGAAGGATTTAAATTTTCACCTTTGTTTTCCGGAGTAATAGAAGGAACCGGACCAAGATATTGTCCGAGTATTGAAGATAAATTAGTAACTTTTTCAGAACGTGATTCACATATGTTGTTTCTTGAACCTGAAGGAGAGAAAACAATTGAATATTACATAAACGGCTTTTCTTCTTCTTTGCCCTTGGATGTGCAATACAAAGCATTAAGACAAATTGAAGGTCTGGAAAATGTTAAAATGTTCAGACCGGGATATGCAATAGAATATGACTATTTTGATCCTATGTTTTTGAATTTAACTTTAGAATCAAAAAAAGTAAATATGCTGTATTTTGCCGGTCAAATAAACGGAACAACCGGATACGAAGAAGCTGCAGCACAAGGTATGATGGCGGGTATTAATGCTCATATGAAGATCAATAAAAAAGAAGAATTTATCCTTAAAAGAGATGAAGCATATATTGGTGTGCTGATTGATGATTTGATAAATAAAGGCGTTGATGAACCATATCGTATGTTCACATCCAGAGCAGAATACAGAATACTCTTAAGACAGGATAATGCCGATTTCAGACTGACAGAAAAAGCATATAACATTGGTTTAGCCTCTGAAGAACGATATAATTTATTGAAAGAAAAAAGAAGTAAAACAGAAGAGCTGACAAAATTTCTTAATAAAAACAGTATAAGTCCCGATGAAATCAGTAAACTTTTAAATGAATACGGAACACCGGAACTTAAGCAAAAAGAAAGATTTAATAAAGTTTTACTAAGACCCCAAGTAAAACTGAAAGATATTGCAAAACATTCTTTGTCTTTGCAAAACATTATAAATGATTATGGTGTACTTGCAGACGAAATTATTGATTCTGTTGAGATTCACATTAAATATAAAAATTATATTGATCGTGAGAAACTATCAGCCGAAAAATTAAAAAGATTGGAATATGTTATTATTCCCGAGAATTTTAATTTCGATAAATTACAATCAATATCAACAGAAGCAAGTCAAAAATTAAAGAAAATAAAACCAAAAAACATTGGACAAGCATCAAGAATCCCCGGTGTTTCCCCGGCAGATATAAGCGCATTATTAGTATATTTCGGAAGATAACCGGCTTTTAAACGTCTGCAGGACTTTAAAACGTCATAATCAGCAAACATAATACTTTACAGAAGAACATCCTGCAAATGTAGAGACTGTCCGGCAGGCAATCTCTTTTAGTTTGTCCGGCAGAGCTTGTGCCGAACAATTCTCTCAGACATGTCTGTAATTTATTTTGGTGCTGTCTTTTTCTCCAAATACAAATTGCATACAAACTAATCCGGCAATTCATTTATAACTTTAATAAACTACTTTCAACAAACAAAAACCCAACACATTACAAAGATGTTCCACGTGGAACATTTAAAATGTTTGATAATCAATATTCAATAATTTAACAAAGGGTATTAATTTTTTGTTCTTTTGGGTACGTTTTATTTGTAACACGGCAAGGAACAGCCGCATATACGCTGTCTAAAAAAATAAAATTGCCTGAAAGGCATACATATAACAGCCCTGTCCGAAGGGCCGGGTAATGAAATAAGGATTACACCAAGCCCTGAAAGGGCGGAATATTCAATGTGTATTACCGGATATTAACTTAGCGTACACAGGGAACAGCAGTTATGTTAAGCAGAAAGTTCTTTTTTTGGGTATTTAGATCAGCACCGGACTTTAGACCATGTGAAAACATAAAATTGAATTTATATTAGCCCACGATTTCAGAAAATGTATGAAAAGGGTAATAAAAGTTAATATTAACCCGCGACTTCAGTCGTGGGAAGGCGATAATCAACAAGATAATGTAAAGGGGACTCCTAAAAACTCAAATATTAAGGCTTTTTAAAATTTTAAAACCGGAGTTCCGAAAGCATTCGGAATGAGGATTTTAAAATTTCAAAGTAACGCAAAGATTTGGGATTTTAGGAGTGCCCTAAACCGTTTTAACGGTTTTAACTTGCAAATATGTTTTCACATTGCCTCTTTAGAAATACACAATTTTAAACAAATTAATAATTAGTTACATTTTTTTATTCGTGCATTTGTGGTTTATTTATCAGCATTTAATAATATTAATGAATTACGAAGTGCTCAGCAAAGCTAATTAAAAAGATTGAAGATAACAGAAAAGAACAAAAAAGTATTATCATCTTAAGCTTTAATAAACCAATTACAATAACCCGAAAATAAGCAAATTACAAAGATGTTCCACGTGGAACATATAAAAATCTTTGATAATCAATATTACAATAATTTAACAAAGGGTATTAATTTTTTTTGTTCCTTTGGGTACGTTTTGTTTGTAACACGGCAAGAAACAGCCGCATATACGCCTGCTTAAAAAACGAAATTGCCTGAAAGGCATACATATAACAGCCCTGTCCGAAGGACCGGGTAATGAAAAAGAGGATTACGTCAAGCCCTCGTAAGGGCGGTATATTCAATACATATTACCGGATATTAAGTTAGCGTATACGCGGAACTGCCGTGATAAATTTAATCAAATGTTTAAGTTCCGCAGGAAAGCTCCAAAGAAATTATTAGGAATTTTTATTGTTCCTAATATTAATAATAACGATGATTTACTAATTTTGTAAAAAGTATAATTTAAAAAGAAAATATCCAAACATCATAAATGACAGGAAAAAAAGACATAAAACACAAAAAAGAAGAAGCCTTAAAACTTCCGAAAGAGCCCGGGGTATATCTTTTTTATAATAAATATAATATTGTTATTTATGTAGGAAAAGCCAAAAATTTAAAAAACAGAGTAAGCTCATATTTTAAAGAAAAATTTGAAAATAATAAAACTAAAATATTAGTAAGAAATATTTCTCATTTTGAGCATATTGTTGTTGAAACAGAAACTGATGCATTATTGCTCGAAAATAATTTGATAAAAAAGTATCAACCAAGATACAACATAATGTTTAAGGATGACAAATCATATCCTTGGATATGTATAAAGAAAGAGCCTTTTCCTCGTGTTTTTCAAACCAGAAACATAATAAAAGACGGATCAAAATATTACGGACCATATACCTCCGTGAGACTTGTTCGAGTTCTTATTAAATTGTTTCGTAATTTATTTCAATTAAGAACATGCAAATATTATCTGTCTGAAGAAAATATATCAAAAAACAAGTTTAAGGTATGTTTAGAATATCATATCGGTAATTGTAAGGCTCCTTGCACAGGAAAGCAAACGGAAGATGACTATTTAAAACAAATTGATCAAATAAATAACATCCTGAAAGGAAACTTCAAATCAGTAAAAGAATATTTATCCGGAATTATGAATAAATATGCTGAATATCTGCAATTTGAAAAAGCACAATCAATTAAAGAAAAATTAGACTTGCTTCAAGATTATCAAAGCAAATCAACGGTTTTAAACTCTTCTTCCGGTAATTTCGATGTATTTTCAATTGTCTCTGATGAGAAATTTGCCTATGTTAATTATCTGAAAGTTGTTGACGGAGCAATAATTAATGTTCATACAATTGAACTCATAAAAAAATTAGATGAACCGGATGATGAAATATTATCTTATGCAATATTTGAGATAATTTCGGGAAAACAATTAGGATTCAATGAGATAAACGAATTTATTTTGCCAATTAATGTTATTATTCCAAATAATAAAATAAAAATAACGATTCCCAAAATAGGAGATAAATTAAAATTACTGCAATTATCTCAAAGAAATGCAAAATATTTCAGAATGGACAAGGAACGGCAGCGTTCACTGTCATCTGCAGACAGACACAGTTCTCGCATTTTAAATACAATGAAAACCGATCTGAAAATGAAAGAATTACCGACACATATTGAATGTTTTGATAATTCAAACATACAAGGAACAAATCCGGTTGCTGCATGTGTTGTGTTTAAAAATGCAAAACCTGTAAAGAAAGAATACAGAAAGTTTAATATAAAAACCGTAGAAGGACCCGATGATTTTGCATCAATGGAAGAAGTTGTTTACAGAAGATACAAAAGATTATCAGAAGAAAACAAAAGTTTGCCGCAGTTAATAATTATTGACGGAGGAAAAGGGCAATTATCTTCAGCAGTAAAAAGCCTTAAAAGGCTCGGTTTATATGAAAAAATTACAATAATCGGGATTGCCAAAAGATTAGAAGAAATTTTCTTTCCGGAAGATCCTGTACCGCTGTATCTTGACAAAAATTCTGAAACACTGAAAGTTATACAAAACGCACGAAACGAAGCACATCGTTTCGGAATAAGTTTTCACAGAGATAAAAGATCAAAGGAATTTATAAAATCCGATCTGGAAAATATTAAAGGAGTAGGAGAGAAGACAATTCAAGAACTGTTCAAACATTTTAATTCAGTAAAAGAAATATCGGAAGCAAAACCGGATAACCTGCAAAAAGTGGTCGGAAAGCAAAAAGCAAAAATTATTTTTAATTATTTTCGAAAAAATAAAGATTTTTAGGATTTGCAACTGCTTTTACAACCGAATATTGTAAATTTATAAATTATTCAGGAATAAAAAGTATTACGCATAAAGCAGATATATACGTAACAGGAAATATGAGTTACGATAACACAAATGTTAGGTTCAATATAAATAAAATAATGAAAAAAATATTAGAGTTAAATAGCGAGATTGAATCCCAAAGAATTTCTGCAATTTTAAATGAAAACAATATTGATTTTGTTATTAAAAAATATAAAGATTCCAGTTTTTCAGGTGTTTATGAATCTCAATTTGGTTTTGGAGACCTTTATGTCAATGAAAAAGATATGAGAAAGGCTGCTTTACTGATTAAAGAAGTAGATTCAGATTATGAAGTTCTTCCTAAATTTGAAGACAAAGATTCAAATAATAAAAAGGATAAAAACAAAAAAGTACTATTTACTTCTATTGTTATTCTAATTTTGATTGCATCAAATATCTACTTTGTAATTAAATATTTTGATTACAAAGACATTTTAGAAGGCGAGAATTATGAAGGTGTGTTCGTTTCAAAATGGGTTAATGACATGAAAGTTTTAAAAACAAATTGGGCATCAAATTCAAATACAGCATTTATTCAATATGATGATAATTTCAATGATGTATTCGAAAGAATGGATACATATAATCAAAATGGAGAATTGACTGATATTTCATATGACACAGATGAAAACGGAATTATAGAGCTATCAGAACAATTCAAAACTGATGGCAAACTGAAAAATAAATATTATGACCGAAACCAAGATATGCTAGTGGACAGCATTATTATGTATGAAAGAAGTGATATTGTACAAATATATATTGATAATAACTTCGATGATATTTTTGATTCTCTATTGATATATGATACTGAAATGAATCTGATAAATACATTCAGATATTCAGATTATTTAGATTTATTAAAGATGAAAAACTGAACCTAACAAATAGCTATACAAAATGCGGGCAAGCAAGCAAATTGAAAGGATACAGCAATGAATAAACACCGCCAAATTTTCAATTTGGCTTTTAAAATAAAAAGATAAAAACAAAATTAAAAATTTGGCTATCTACGTATTTGAAAAGTTGTTGGTTGTAATACCGCACATTGCATAGCCAGCCGTTACAGGCAAGCACAAGAAACAGCATTGCATACAGATAGATTAACTGAATGAAAAAATACACGGCAAATTACACCTACACAAATCCGAATTTCGTAATACAAAATTTGGTGGAAAATCCTATAAAAAGTGATTTACAGCCAATTTTATACGTTTTAAAGAATATTCTGCAACGTGGATTTCCGACAACGTTATCAAAATATCTTCAGTCTCAATTAGGAGAAATACACAAACTTGACAATTTTAATGACAGATTTTTATTTGCAACAAATCAAAACCCGATTTGGAACAACACAATTAAAGGTGACCCAATTCGAAATTATTACCCAGCGAAAGTCTTTTTTGAAACAATAATTCCAAATGAATTTGAAGAATATTCTTTTGTTCAGTCTTTAATCATTCCGGAAATTGAGATTAATGACATTGTTGGAGAAGACAATAGGAATTTTATTAATCAACAAGTTGATTTTTATTTACCACAGGCAAAGCTTGTTATTGAAATTGATGGACAACAACACAAGACTGATGAAATTACAAGAATTTCAGATGCAATAAGAGATAATTATCTTGCAGGACAAGGAATAACAACCATTAGAATTGACACAGTAGAACTTCAAAATGGCAGTTATAAAGAAAAGGTAAAACTAATTTTAGAACACCTATCAAGATTTGATAGACTTCTAACTTTTTATAAAAACGCTTGTGAGAAGATTGAAGAAAATCAAATGAGTGAAACAGAAATAAAAACGAAATTATTGCCAACTGCAATAATTCGTTTTCAGGTGCTACTTATTGAGTTGCTTACTCACAATTATTTAAGTCTTAAGGAAAATTGGAATTTCAATATCATATCAAATGAAGATTTAGGCGAGTTTCCTGAGTTAGCAATTAAGGATTTGCTTATTTGGTTAGACAATTTGTATCAACTCAAAAACAAGAAAAGTCTTGAAAAGCCAAATTTTACTGTCAATATTACGACCAATAAAAGTGAATTTACACCTTCTACTAAAACCATTAATATTGACTTTTCATTATTCAAAAGATATACAGATGAAAACAAATTAAGTCCAGATATAATTTATTTGCGAACTGATTATTTTGATATTGTCAAAGACAAAAACTATTTTAGAGTTAGTACAACTGAACCAATAAATTACAATATTACCGATGAAGACAAAGCTGTTTTAGAGTTCTTTTTAGACAATATTTTTGACAAACCGAAATTCAGAGAAGGACAGTTTCCAATTATTTCAAACACTTTAAACAGAAAAGACACAATCGGATTATTACCTACTGGTGGCGGTAAGTCTTTATGTTATCAGCTTCCTTGTTTATTGCAACCAAGTATAAATTTTGTTGTTTGTCCTATCAAATCATTAATGTACGACCAAAACGAAAATTTGGTAAATATACTTGTTACAAATGTTAGTTTCATAACAAGCGATTTAGACAAAAATGAAAGAAGACAAATTGAAACCGACTTTGAGCAAGGACGATATTTATTTGTCTGGATATCTCCAGAGAAATTTCAAATATCTTCTTTCAGAGAAAAAATAACTTCAATTGTTGCCAATTTTTCAATTGCTTATGCAGTTGTTGATGAAGTACACTGTTTGTCAGAATGGGGGCACGATTTTAGAACTTCATATTTGAACTTAGCAAAAACAATTGATAAATTAAGCCCAAAAGACGAAAACGGAGAAGGTAAAATAAAGTTTATTGGACTTACTGCAACGGCTTCTGTAAATGTTCTGAAAGATATAAAAATTGAGTTTTCGAGAAGAAAGCAAAGACTTGAAGATGAAAATATAAAATCACTTTTGGATTATAGTCGTAAAGAATTACAGTTTGAAGTAATTAACGACAATGGAAATAAGAGCAAACAACTTGAAACTCTAATCAAAGATTTAGCAAAAAAAGAAGGTTTTACAGAAACGGATGAAAAAGCAGGGTTAGTCTTCACTCCAAATATAAACGGTGCTTATGGTTGCTATCCAGTTTCAAATAAATTGAACTCATTATATCAAAACAAAGTAAGTTGGTTTTCTGGTGACATTCCAAAAAGAAATGTTTATGATGATAATGGAAGAAAAACAGGAACTGAACCAGTAATGCAAAGAGCTGAATTTAATAAGTATAAATTACAAATTCAAAAAGATTTCAAAAAGGATAAATACCAAATTTTAGTTGCAACAAAATCATTTGGAATGGGTATTGACAAACAAAATATCTTTTACACTTTTCATTATGGTTTGCCTAGTTCTGTAGAAGCATTATATCAAGAAGCTGGTAGAGCTGGTCGTTGGGACAAAAACAAACAAGGAAATAAAGATAAAATAGGAAAATGCTACGTTCTTTATTCACCTGAAACTTATGACAACAATAGAGTTGACCGATTATTTCATAAAGACACTACCTTTTCAGAAATGAAGCAAATTAGTGAAGAAGTAAATTGGGATGGGAAAGATATTTTCAAACAAGTCTTTCTCTTTACGCAGGGTCAAAACGACATTCAAGTAGATTTTAATATAATTTTGAGTGTAATTAAATACTACTTCAAAGCAGAAACAAAAGTTAGGATATTTTGGAATGATGCATATTCTAAATTAAAAATTAACGACTCTACATTACAGAAGGCTATTTATCGTTTGAGTTTATTAGGTATTATTTCTGACTGGACAACGAATTTTATTGACCATTTTGAAGTTCAATTCAAAACAACAAATGAAACCAAAATAATCAAAAGTGTTTCCAATTATATTGCCAAATATGAACCAAATACGGACGTAGAGACTGAAATGTCAAATATTAAGAAATCAACAATATTGGAAAAATCAATTTGGTATATACTAAATTGGACTTTTGAAAATATTGCATATAGCCGTAAGCAATCATTAAAAACACTTTCAGACTGGTGCAGTCAGTTTGAGGATAGCGACAGTTTTAAAAGCCGTATTGATAGCTATTTTATTTTTACTGAAACTACTTTTGTGCTTCAACACATTGCTGAAAATCCTAAAGAGTTTGAAAAATGGTTTGAAGTATTAACAGCTAATAATCAGTTTCTAACCGAATTAGAGTTTAAAAAGCTGAAAGATAGTATTAGTCGCTTTTTGGAAAGTTATAGAAATAATTTAGGGCTTAATTTTTTAAGTGGTTTTGTCCGTTTAGCACTTAATGAATACCAAGATAGTGATGGGAAAGAACGTTTTGAAAATGCGATTGAAACAATTAAAAATACATTTTCACTAGCTGACCAAGAAAAGTTTTTATCTCGTTTAATGATATTAGGAAAAAAACTAAATGAAGAACAAAAAATGGTTTTATGTCTGTCATTAACCAAATTTTATCCCGAAAAGCTTGAAATACTTGCAGAATATTATGATTTGGCATATTTACTAAATGATGTATATTCTGAAAAACTAAATGAATTAAAAAAACTTAACATAAGATTATATGAGCAATTTGCAGAAATTTAATACGACCCTAGAAGACTTTGACAAAGAAGTTGGGAAACTTAAAGCAGTTTCAGAAGCATATCAAAAACTTGAAAACCTTATACAGTCTTATGATGAAATAAGTAATCAATTTAAGTTAAATAACAAAACGCTTGAAAGTATAAACCAAAGTATTGATAAATCTTTGGGTGAAATATCGAAACTTGTCGAAGAAAAAACTGACCTAATTAGAAAGGAAAACAAGGAGTTTTACAAGGAATTAGAAAATACAATAAAACTAAAACTCAATGATAATAAGTCTGAGATTAAACAGCTTATTGAGAATGAAAGAGACCAAATTAAGCAGATTTTTGAAATAGAATTTGCTAAAAACACAAAGGAATTACGACAAGTAATAGAAAATGGAACTGATAAGCAAACCCAAATTCTTCTAAAAAATCAAAAAGGAATAAAGATTTTATTGTGGATTTTAGGAGGTATTTCAATAATATTGAGTGGATTAGCTTTGTTTAAACTGTTAATAGAATAAAAAATAGTGAAAAATGCCAACAGGTAATCGTAGATGGCTGACTACCAAACAGTAGCCAGCACACCTCTCACACCACCGTACATAGTGTGCCGAGAAGCAGTAATCGGCAATATAAATTACTGCATGCTGTAATTAAGATGACCCGCCGAAGTCGTTGTACAGGCGATGGCTTCAAATCCGGCTGACGGGTGCTGTAGTAAAGATCTATGGTGCTGAGCGTATAGGAAAAGGCTGTCCGTGAGACTGTCACAGCCTGTCCCGATTTTTCTTCGGGATACGGTTTCGTGAGAGGCTCGGGGTGAGATTCCCCCTGCCTACTCGACGCCAAACGTTAGCCACAAGCAAAGACAATACAAAATTAACATAAAGGAAAACTAAAAGAATGAATTTAGGAAAATTAGATATTGCCAAACAGAAACCAAAGTTATATGAAAAAACTGATTCTGTCATGTGGACAGATAAACATATATCCGAAAAACTTCTGGAAATCCACCTAAACCCTGAAATTGATGCTGCGAGTCGTACACAAGAAAGCATAGAAAGAACAATTAGTTTTTTATTCGGTTTCTGCAATAAGCCTCAAACGGATATACTTGATTTAGGATGCGGACCGGGAATTTATGCAGAGAAATTTGCAGAAAAGGGACATAATGTTACAGGAGTTGATTTTTCAGAAAACTCAATAAGTTATGCAAGAAAGCAAGCAAAAGAAAAAAATCTTAAAATCAATTACATATGCCAAGATTATTTTGGACTAAACTATGAAAACAAATTTGACCTCATAATACTTATTTACACTGATTTTGGAGTATTGTTGCCTAATGAAAGAGAAATATTGCTTGAAAATATTTATAAATCTTTGAAACCAAACGGAACTTTTGTTTTTGATGTGCTTAATGATCGGAATGTCGAGCAAAAATTTCAAGAACAACAGACGTGGTCATGTGAAAACAACGGATTTTGGAAACCACAACCATATTTAGAATTAACAAACGGTTTTAATTATTCAAAAGAAAAAGTATTTCTTAAACAACATACAATAATTGATGAAACTGAAAAAATTATGAATTACAGATTTTGGATTCATTATTTTAAATCCAATGACATTGTTGAAATACTCTCTGCCAAGAAATTTGTAAATACTGAACATTTTGAAAATATATTACCTGAAACAGATGTTTGGAACGGAGAAAATGTGACTTTTTATAAAACTGAAAAAATGAATAATGCCGGGGGCTAACAAAAATCATAATTAACTGATAATGAGCAACAAAGCTTTGACGTTAGTCAGAATAAAAAAAATGAGAAAATGAGAAAAAATAAAAACAATATCATAATAAAATTTGGATTTATCATTCTGATATTTTTTTCTGTAAGCTGTAAAAAATCAAATGATAATCAAAATGGGCTTTCAACTAAAAACATTACAGTAGACGGAGTATCAAGACGATATGCAATTTATATTCCTCAAAATATAGGAACATCACCTGTTCC
>JAUVIG010000096.1 GCA_030592825.1 Chlorobiota bacterium
AAAATAGTTGAACTTTTTAATTCAGAAGAGAATAAAAATGCTCAATTAGTTTTTGTTACACATGATACTAATCTTCTGTCAAACAAAATATTAAGAAGAGACCAAATTGATTTTGTTGAGAAAGATAAATATGGTTCAAGTCATTTATATAGTTTGGTAAAATTTAAAGGTGTAAGAAAAAGTGCATCTTTTGAAAAAGATTATATTCAAGGAAAATATGGAGCAATACCATATTTAGGTGATTTTAATCAAGTTCTAAAATCAGATGACGATGCCTAAAAAAACAAAAGCTATAAAGAAAACAGATATAAAAGCTCAAAAACCTTGGCTGAAAAAGGTAAAACCTTCTGAATATAAAATTGAAACTGTTGAACCTAACAAAACAATACTAATTGTATGTGAAGGACAAACCGAAAAATTGTATTTTGAATCATTTCCTATTCTTTCATTATCAGTAAAAACTGTTGAATTGGGTCAATCCAAGTTGCAATTAGTTGAAAGCACAGAGAATATTTTAAAATCAGAAACTTATGACGAAGTTTGGTGTGTTTTTGATATGGATATTAAATATGATGAAGAAAATTGCAAATCTGATTTTGATAATGCCATCAAAAGAGCAAAAGAATCAGGATATAAATCGGCATATTCCAATGATGCTTTTGAGCTATGGTTTTATTTGCATTATCAATATACAGACCAAGAAAATCACAGGAAATTCTATTATAAACAATTGAGTATTTTTTGGGATATAAATTATGAAAAGAACGGAAAAGAATGGAAGTTCAGTTCAAAAATTTACAATCGATTAGAAAATGATAAAAAAGCAAGCCAAGAAAAAGCAATTAAAAGAGCTGATAAATTATACAAAGAACAAAAAAACTTACAATATCACAAACAAAATCCGGTAACATTGGTTTATGAATTAGTGAAAATATTGAATAAGAGTTTAAGGAATTAATTTATTGATAGATTAAGTTCGTAAAACATGGTTAGAGCAAAAAAGCATTTAGGGCAACATTTTTTGAAAGATAAGAATATCGCAAAGAAGATTGTACAAAGTTTAGAGGCGACCGGAATTAATAATGTTATTGAAATTGGGGCGGGTACTGGTATATTAACAGAATATTTACTGAATAGAGAGTTTGTAACATATGTTGTTGAAATTGATGAAGAATCGGTTGATTTCCTGAAAAAACATTTCTCAATGCCGGAAGATCGAATAATCAATCAAGATTTTTTGAAGCTTAATATTAGAAGTATCGTTAATGAACAACTTGCAATAATAGGGAATTTTCCTTATAACATTTCAAGTCAAATTTTATTCAAGGTATTAGAAAACAGAGATATAATACCTGAATTAGTAGGGACATTCCAAAAAGAAGTTGCCGAGAGGATAGCTTCAAAGCCCGGATCGAAAAAATACGGAATACTAAGCGTATTAATACAAGCATTTTATGATACGGATTATTTATTTACTTTAAATGAATCTGTTTTTTTACCTCCGCCTAAAGTTAAATCCGGAGTAATTAGATTGACAAGAAAAAAAGATTATAAGCTTATTTGTGATGAATCATTATTTTTCAGACTGGTAAAAGCAGGTTTTAATCAAAGAAGAAAGATGTTAAGAAACTCTTTAAAAGATATTTATAAAGATATGCAAACAGATAATGCCATTTTTTCAAAAAGACCGGAGCAATTATCTGTTGAAGATTTTGTCAGTTTAACAAAAATGATTGAGGAAAAAACGTCTTAAAAAGGAAATCCTATTGCAAAATTCAAAGTCCAAATATTTTTGATTTCATTCCATCCACTTGCAGCTGATACAAACCTCTGATCAATTGGTTTGCTCGGATCAAACAATTTTCTTCCGAGATCAAGTCTGATTACTACAAATTCAATATCTAATCTTAAACCAAATCCGGAACCAACGGCAATTTCTTTATAAAAGTCATCAAAATCAAATTGAGCTCCGGCTCTAATGTCATATTCGTTTATTGCCCAAATATTTCCGGCATCAATGAATAATGCTCCCTCAAGCATCCAAAACAGTTTCATTCTGTATTCTAAATTTGTTTCAAGTTTTATATCAGATGTTTGGTTAGGATAAAAATCATCTTCATCTTTATTTTTATATGATCCCGGCCCTAATGTTCTTACCGTCCAAGCTCTTATTCCGTTAGCTCCTCCGGAAGAATATCTTTCGCTGAAAGGTATTACATCAATATTACCGTATGGAAATGCTATACCGGCAAAAAATCTGAAAACCATCATATCTTTCTCCCGTGTTAATTTTCTGTAATATCTGAAATCAAAGTCTGTTTTAATAAATTGTGCGAAAACGTTATCATTAATTTTATAACTTCCGTCTTCTTTTTCTTGGTCTGACATTTTCATTATTAATGATAAACTGTTTCCGGCCGGTTTAGTATAAACAGAAAAGAAAATAAAATTTCTTTTTTGTGAAACCAATTGATTATTAAAGGTAAATCTGTAAGAAGAACCGAAAACCAGCCTGTCGTCATAAATTTCTTCAAGATTCCATTTTTTTATATATTCTTGAAATTCTTCTGTTGAATTTTTAAGTTTAACAAGGTCACCGATAATGGGAATAAATGAATGAGATATCATTTTTGTTGAGTTCCAATTATAACCGAATGATGTACCCGCAATTGATCTTGTATAATCAGGTCTTTCCAAAAAATTGTAATTAACTTGTATGATTGTATTAGGATTACTTCTTTTTATGAATTTTTTCCAAGGCAAGGGAGCTAATAATCTCGGAAACTTGAGACTCAAGTCTCCTCCTACCTCTTTACTGTTAAAAAAACCTAAAGTATCCGTATATTTATCTTCAGAACTTTTTGGAAGCCTTTGTAAAGCAAAATTTAATTTTATATTAAGAACTTCAGTATTTCTGAAAATATTTTGATGTTCATAGTTATTGCTGACTTCAATACCAAGATTGCCGGATGTATTTGTAAATTCAGCAGCAACTGCATTAGATTGCAGATCATCTTGTGTCAGCCTTATTACACAATCTATATGTTTTATACTGTCATTTTCTTCATGTAAAATTTGAACATCATTAAAATTTATATTTGCTGTTTGGATAATCTGAAGAGAAGCCAAATATTTGTATGATGCTTTGATATCTTTTGTATTATAATATTCCCCCGGAGCAATATAAAGGCCTCTTATAAACGATTTAGGGTTTATTCTCGGAATATCGGTATAAATAATGTTGTATTTTAATCCGTCTTTAGAATAATAAATTATGGTATCGTTTGTTGAAAAATATTCTTCTTTGTTAATCAGTGCTTTTTTAGGGTTATAATTAGGGTATATATAGATATTATTAATTTTGTATCTTTTGTGAAATGTTGTTTCATTGTTTTCATTTACCGGATTTTTAATATTAACAATTATTTCTGACAAATAATTTTTACCTATGGTATCAACCGAAAAATATATAAAATTTTTTGAAAATTTGTAATAAGCTGTATTTCTTAATTTGTCAGATATCCTTTTCCTTTCTTTCTCTATAAGTTTTGTATCAACTCTTGAGCCTTTTGCTATCAATGTGTTTGCTGTATCAGCTAAAACAATCTTCTTTATGTTAGGATCTTCAATATTGTAATTTGTTTTGTTTATAATATATGGTCTGCCGGGTTTAATTTTATAATTAACTATAATCTTTTTTTTGTTATTTTTTCTTGGTTTTGTACTTATCTTGATTATTGGGTCGTAATATCCCTTGTTCTTAAGAAGAACTCGAATTTTCCTTTTATTTCGATATTCATCATTGGTTTTATAAAGTACAGGCGGTTCTCCTACTTTTTGTGACCAATGTAATTTATTACATTCTTTTTCTTCTTTTTTTTCTATCTTGTTTTGGAGCCTTAAAAGGCGTTTGTTGTATTTGTTATATGCAGAAGAATTTATTTCTGAAACAGCTGTCTTTTTTTCAACAGATCTTATTTTTTTACTGACTTTACTGATACTTTTTTTCTTTTTTTGAATACACCGTTCATTTTTCTTCTTTACTTTTTTTTCGATTTTTTTCGGATCATATAAATAATATACCCAAAGGTTTACCGGCAGAATTATAAATTTTGTTTTAGGCTTTATTACTTGTTTAATATCAAATTCTTCAAATCCCGGATCTTTAATATTATTATTATCATCATCAACAATAACAATTTTATTTTTCACAAGTAATTTTTCATTATCTTTTAAGTTCTTTGTTAAGTTACATGAGAAAAACATCATTACAACAATAGTAATGATGATGTTTTGAAGTTTTATCTTTTTTATTTTGTATAATTGTAACATGCTTTCTAAAAACAAAATAAAATTTATTAATTCGTTAAAATTAAGAAAATATCGTGAAAAGAACAGACTTTTTTTAGCTGAAGGAGAAAAAATTGTTTCAGATCTTCTTTCGTCAAATTTAAATGCTGAATATTTAATTATTGAAGAGGGCTTTAATTTTAAGGGATTAAACAAAAAAGTTGAGATTATAAGAACTGATTCTTCAAGTATTAAAATGATTTCCGGTTTAAAAAATCCGTCGAAAGTTATGGGTATTTTTGAAACTATTCAAAATAAATTTAAGGTTTCAGATATTATAAATAAAATTTCATTGTTTTGTGACAGTATTCAGGATCCGGGAAATCTCGGTACAATAATCAGAACTGCCGATTGGTTCGGGATTGAACATATTATTTGCACTAATGAAACTGTTGATGTTTACAATCCCAAAGTGGTGCAAGCTACTATGGGAGCAATAGCCGGAGTTAAAGTTCATTATTTGGAAGCAGCAGATTTCTTTAAACAAATATCCGGAGATATTCAAGTTTACGGAACATTTTTGGAAGGTGAGAATATCTATAAATCTAAACTGTCTGAATCTGCAATTATTGTTATAGGAAATGAAGGAAAAGGGATTTCCGGTAAAGTCAAAAAATATATTGATAAAAAAATTTATATACCTTGTCGTGCTGACAGTAAGAATTTTTCTGAATCATTAAATGCATCTGTAGCAACAGGAATAGTTTGTTCTGAATTTGTCAGACGTAAAATATAACTTATTCTGTAAAAATTTAAAAGATAACGTATCGTAGCGAAGAAGCTGCCTGCCTATCGTCAGACAAGCAAACAAATTATTGAGTTATTGTTTTCATTGTTGTATTGCTGCATTGCCTGCCTGCCGGTAGGTTGTTTTTCAGCAATTCAGCAATGCAACAATTCAACAGGAACAACTTAAAAACAACATTAAAACAATCCACATGTAAAATGATCTATTCCTCTTTTTTTTCGTTTTTCAAATAATCTCTTATTTTAATTTCCAGTTCTTCTTGCAATTCAATATTATCTGTTAAAAGTTTTTTTACGGCTTCTCTTCCTTGTCCGAGTTTTGTATCTCCGTAACTGTACCAAGAACCACTTTTTTGAATAATATTAAACTCTGCACCAAGATCAATTATTTCACCGATTTTTGAAATTCCTTCACCGTACATAATATCAAATTCAGCTTTTTTAAACGGAGGAGACACTTTATTTTTTACAACTTTTACACGAGTTTTATTGCCGACAACTGCATCTTCATCTTTTATTTGACCGATCCTTCTTATATCAAGCCTCACAGACGAGTAGAATTTTAAAGCATTTCCGCCGGTTGTTGTTTCAGGATTTCCGAACATTACACCAATTTTTTCACGAAGTTGATTTATAAAGATCACACAAGTTTTTGTTTTACCTATGTTTGATGTAAGTTTTCTAAGTGCTTGAGACATTAATCTTGCTTGCAGGCCCATTCTTGAATCACCCATTTCACCTTCGATCTCTGCTCTTGGAGTAAGTGCCGCAACCGAGTCAATTACAATAATATCTACAGCTCCTGATCTTATTAAATGATCTGTTATTTCAAGAGCTTGTTCTCCGTGATCCGGTTGTGATACCAACAAATTATCAATATCTACACCGAGTTTTTTTGCATAGAAACTGTCAAAAGCATGCTCTGCATCAATAAACGCAGCAATTCCGTCTTTCTTTTGAGCTTCGGCAATAATGTGTATAGCCAAAGTTGTTTTTCCTGAAGATTCCGGACCGTATATTTCTGTTACTCTTCCTCTCGGAACACCTCCAATACCAAGTGCATTATCCAAAGCTATAGAACCTGTTGAAATTGACGGAATATCAATAACAGCCTTGGAATCAAGCCTCATAACAGTACCCTTGCCGTATTCTTTATCAATTTTGTTTAATGTAGATTGAAGTGCTTGAAGTTTTGCTGATTTAGAGTCTGTTTCTTTTTTTGCCATAATTTCTTTATGTTTTTTAATCGTTCATACAAAAATATCTTAAAATTTAATCCCTGCAAATAGTTTTTCAATAATACTAATAATCTTTATATAAAAGTTGGTTTTCTTAATAAAAAATACTATATTGGTATATATTGTTAACCTGTGAAACTTTGTTTTTTAGCAAAGTTTTTGAAAAATAAACATTAAATTATACGAAATAAATGTTGCATTGCTTCATTGCCTGCCTGCCGGTAGGCAGGTTAAATTGTTTTATTAACAAATTCTATTAATTATGAAAAGAATTACTTTTTTATTTGTTTTGTTTAGTTTATTAACTTACATAACATTCGGACAAACTACATGGTATGTGTCGGAAGACGGCGATAATAGTACAGGAAACGGAAGCACTGAAAATCCTTGGGCAACAATATCTTATGCTCTTGCAGATGCAGGCGTGTCAGACGGTGATATTATTAAAGTAGAAGGAACAATTACAGAAGACGGGATAATAAACGACGGAATAGTCATTGATAAAAATATTACAATTAAAGGAGAAAAATATTTTTATTCCGTAATTGAAGCATCTGATAATTACGAAACAGCTGACAGACGTGTTTTTACCGTTAATCCGGGAATTACAGCTGATTTCATATATTTAGAAATCAGAAACGGGAATAATTCCGGTGACGGCGGAGGAATAGGGAATTACGGGAATACTTATTTTGAGGATTGCCGTATTTACGATAATATTTCAACAGGTTCAGGAGGCGGAATTATTTCTTTTTTCGGCAGCAGTTTATCAATTAATAATTCTTCAATATATAACAATTCTGCTTCTCACGGAGGCGCTGTTCGTATTGATGAAAATAATTTAAAAATTGAAAATTCAACTTTTTACGGCAACACAGCTAATGAAGGCGGAGCTTTATATTTATGTTCAAGTTCCGCAACTGCTAATGACAGTTTAATAAATGTAACTTTTTATGATAATTCAGCAACCGGAACAGGAGGAGCTTTATATTTTGCAAGTTTTTCATCAGGCGTTATAAGTACTGTGTTGATTAATACAACTTTCTCAGAAGATAATGCTGCAACAGGTGATGAGATTTATGTATATTCAGATAACAGTGCTACACTAAATTTAACAAATACAATATTATCAAATTCTAATTCAGATAATTATTCAAATTCAGGATCCGGAATAATTGTTAACAGACAATATACAATTTGCAGTGATGCTTCGTTACCTGTTTCCGGAACAGGTAATTCTAATAATACTGATGCTTTACTGTTTGCATTAGCTGATAATGGCGGACTAACACCTACTTGTGCCATAGCATCAAACAGTCCGGCAAAAAATTCCGGAACTTCTTCAGGAGTACCTGACCATGACCAGCGCGGGGCTTTTCGCGAAAGTGTTTATGATATTGGTTCTTATGAATATATTACTCAACTTGCCGGCGATTTTACAATTAATAATACAAACCCTACTGATTTTCCGGCAGGAACAAATTTTAACAGTTTTGAAGATGCAATTAATGCTTTAAATTTTGGAGGAATAGCAGATGAAGTAAATTTTATGCCTGTTTCCGGACAAATTTTTGAAGAACCGCCGCTTATTATATATACCGGCGGAACTGCTGATATGCTTGTAAAATTTTGGACTTTTGGCCCGCCTGCTGTTGTAAAAGGAACAGGCGGTGTTTTTGCCGGTAATGAACCGTCCTCTGAAAGTGATATGATCCTTGTGTTGCAAGAAACTGATTATATCACAATTGAAAGTATAGACTTCATGGATAATGAAAGCAATTCCACACCCGAAGAAAAAATGGAAATGGGAATTGTTTTGTTTGGTACAGAGCATATAACTATTCAAGAATGCTCAATATCGTTAACTGCAGACGAAAGTATGACAATGGGTATAGTTATAGTTTCCGAAAAATCAAGTTCTAATGATAATTTAATTGACGGAAATTCAATCCAAAACTGCACAATTGGAATAGGCGTTTTCGGAGATGAAGATATTACATCTGAAAACAATCAAATAACAGGTAATTTCCTTTCTTCACTCGGTAATGAAAATTCACCGTATGCAGTCGGTATTTCTGCCGAAAATCAAAGTAGTTTATTATTAATATTTAATAGTATTGATGGATTAATTGTAAGCGATGTGGGTTTTAATGTAGGGATATCAGTTGAGAGTTCTGAAGCCAATATTCTGGATAATACAATCTCAAATATTGAAGGCGGTACATGTCTCGGTATGCAACTTAATACAGGAACTTATGAAGTATTATCTAACAATATCGGAGACATATCTTCTGAAGATATGGCAGCAGGTATTTATACAGAAAGTTCCGATTGCCAAATTCAAATAAATACAATAAGTAATCTCGGTCCGGCTCCCGCAGTTATCGGAATAAGACTTAACGGAGAATCAAATACTTGTGATGTTTACGATAATACAATCAGTGAACTGAATGCATCGACTTTTTGTGTCGGTATTGGTACAGACGGAGATAATAACACTTACAGTATTTATAATAACGAAATTCATTCAATAACAAATTCCGATGAAATTATTTTTATAGCTGTTTCTGCAGATGCAAGCGATAATGCTTATGAAAATACAAATAACATTTACAGAAATAAAATTCACGATATTGAAATAACTGCCGGAAACGGAACAATTATAGGAATAGCAACAAGTGTTCTCGGGACTCATAATATTTATAACAATTTAATATATGATTTGAAAAATCCGAATTATAATGAAACACAAGGTATTGCAGTTGCAGCAATGAAATTTGAAGGCGGAACAAATAATGTATTTTATAACACTGCCTTTCTTGATTATAATTCCGCAGCGGCAAATAATGCAAATTGTTTAATTCTTGTTCAAGATGAAGATGCAATATTGCAAAGTGTTGATATGAGAAATAATATTTTTGTAAACAATACTGATATAACAACCGGAAATCTTGCAATAGGAATATTAAATATTACTTCTGGACAAGATGTAAGTTGGATGTCGGAAAATACTAATAATAATTTATATTTTATCGGAATTGAAGGAGGAAGTTTAAAACAGCCTGTATATTTTGACGGAATCAATTTTGAACAAACTCTTTCAGACTATCAAACTTATATACAAGGAGCTACCGGATATAATGTTGAAGATGCTTCTATGACAGAAAATCCTCCGTTCCTTGGCATTGAAGATTTTAATATTAATCCCGAAGTTGAAACAGCAGTTGAAAGTGCCGGAATTCAAATAACATCTCCTTTTAATATTACAACAGATATTGACAATAAATTACGTTGGGGAGAAACTGGTTATTTAGGCGGAGGAACAGCCCCGGATATTGGTGCTTATGAAAAATATGAACCCATAGTTATAACGGCTGATGCTGACAATATTACAACTACTACAGCAACATTAAACGGAACTGTTTTACCAAACGGAATTGATATTTCCGATATTGTTTTTGAATACGGAACAGCCCCGGATAATTATACTTATACTATAACAGCTACACCAAGCACAGCTTCCGGTAATGATGTAGTGGACATAAAAGGAGATATAACAGGACTTGAAATACTGACAACATATTATTTCAGAATAAAAGCAAGTGTCGGAGAACTCTATTATGTTGGTGATGAATTTAGTTTTACAAGTTTGGAAGTAAGTATTGACAAACCGGATAATTATTCTGTTACTGTGTATCCTAATCCGACAACCGGAATCTTAACAATATCAACATTAAATGATATACAAAAAATTACTGTCTCCTATTTAACAGGAAAAGTGATTTTAAATAAACAATATACGAAAAACAATCAACAAATGTTCATTGATTTTTCTGAATACGGCAAAGGAATTTATTTTATTAATATCAAAACAAATAATAATTCATTTACTGAAAAAGTTATTGTTTATTAATAACATGAGTTCGATATAAGAAATATTTACAGCTTCTTGAGGTTTTTTGCAGACGACTCAATATTTTTGCAGAACTACCGGGATAATTCAAAAAAATGTGAGGGAGTATATGAAAAACCTCATGATGTCCGCCTGTTGGCGGAAAAGCAAATAGGGGGCAATCTTTTAAAAAGAAATCTTGCTGTAATAACGGTTATTTCAAGAGATTTCTTTTCCAAATCTCACCCTCTCTTTGCTTTTTGTAATTAATTTCTACTATATAACAAATCATGCAACAATCTTATAATCATTTAATAACATTTCCACTTTTCCTTTCAGAACTTCAATAGTTTTAAGTTTATTT
>JAUVIG010000452.1 GCA_030592825.1 Chlorobiota bacterium
ATAGCCAAAGCATTTAAAGAAGCCGGAATAATAGAAAGATACGGAACCGGAATAAAAAGAATACTTGATATTTGTAAAGATTATGGAGTAATACCGCCAATATTTGAAGAAAAATTTAATGGATTTAGGGTTACATTATTTAAGGAAAAATTAGATGTCACCGATAATGTCACCGATAATGTCACCGATAAGCGTTTTATATTAATCTTGAATTTAATTAATGAAAACAAGCAAATTTCAACATCGGAAATTGCCAACAATTTGAACGTTACTAAAAGAACAATATTGAGAGACATTGAAAAACTTAAACAACAAAACAAACTAAAACGCATTGGCAGTGAAAAAACAGGATGTTGGGAAATAATAAATAATTAACAAAAAGACGACCATGGGAAATGTTGAGAATGTGGAATGGCCGGCAGACAGAGTCGTTAATATTCCGAGTAGTGTCATTTTATGAAAAATAAACCTAAAATAATATTAATTGGTGGTGGCGGACATTGTAAAGCTGTTATTGATGTAATTGAAACTGAAAATAAGTTTAAGATTTCAGGAATTATTGATCTGCCTGACAAATTAGGACAAAGCATCCTTGATTATAAAATAATTGGTGCTGATAATGACATTCCGCAATTAGCAAAACAATTTAAATATTTTTTTATTACTGTCGGACATATTCAAACTCCTGTGTTAAGAATCAAACTTTTTAATCTGGTCAAAAAATCAGGCGGAGAATTACCTGTCATTATTTCACCAAATGCACATGTCTCAAAGTATGCAAAAATAGGAGAAGGAACAATAATTATGCATAACACTATTATTAATGCCGGTTCTGAAATTGGGAATAATTGTATTATCAATAACAAAGCACTAATAGAGCACGATTGTAGAATTGGAAATAATTGCCATATATCAACAAATGCCATAATTAACGGTAATTGCATTGTGGGAAATAATTGCTTTGCAGGTAGTAATTCTGTTATTAAAAACGGAATAACAATTGCACAAAGCACTATAATAGGAATCGGTGCAGTTGTTACAAAAGATTTAACCGAAAGCGGTGTTTACGTGGGCATTCCTGCACAGAAAATAAAATAAGATGAAAACAATAGCCGTATTTACAACAACACGAGCAGAATTTGGAATTCTGAAACCTCTTATTTCAGAATTGAATAATAATTCAGCCACTAAAGTTTTATTATTTGTAGGCGGAACACACACAGCAAGTGAGCATGGCTATACTATAAATGAGATTAAAAAAAGCGATTTTAAAATAACTCAAACATTTGATTATTTATTAAACGAAGACTCTCCCTGTTCATTAACAAAATCATCAGGAATTGAAACCATTGAACTTGCAAATATTTTCAATAATTTTAATTTCGATGCAATTTGTATTCTTGGCGACAGATACGAATTATTACCTATCGTTCAAACTGCAATTTTATTCAAAAAACCAATAATACATCTTCACGGAGGAGAAAGAACCGAAGGTGCAATAGACGAGCAAATCAGACACATGATAACAAAAGCTGCCCATATTCATTTTGCCGCATGTGATGAATATGCACAAAATATTATAAACCTTGGAGAAGAAAGTTTTAGAGTATACAATACAGGAGCCTTAGCTGTTGATAATATGACTTCCGTAAAAAGAAAGAAAAAAACAGACATTTTTTCGGAGTTAAAATTAAATCCGAAAATACCGACAATTGTAATGACCTGTCATCCGGTTACACTTGAATCTGATATTTCGCCCCATAAACAGATTGAGAATATTTTCACAGCTTTAAATAATTATAATTTTCAAGTAGTGATTACAGCTCCGAATATAGATTCAAAAAGAAATGAAATAGAAAAAGTCATATTAAAACACATAACTAAAAATCCTGATTACAAATATACAGAATCTCTTGGTGCTGAAAATTTTCATACGCTTATTGCTTATTCAGAATTTATTATTGGTAATTCATCAAGCGGTATCGTTGAAGTTCCGTTCTTTAAAAAACCAACAATAAATATAGGTATTCGTCAAAAGGGCAGAATTCAACATAAAAGTATTATAAATACAAACTATTCAGTTGAATCAATAAAAAAAGGAATAGAAAAAGCCCTTAATCCTGAATTTAAAAATGAAATTACGAAAATGAAATACTTATTCGGAGACGGAAATACTGCAAAAAAAATGGTTTCTGTAATAAAATCTACTAATTTTGATAATATTTTGTTAAAGAAGAAACTTACATTTCTATAAAAATGACAATTATAATTGCCGAAGCAGGCGTAAATCATAACGGAAATATTGAAACTGCAAAAAGATTAATTGATGCTGCTGCCGGTGCCGGTGCAGATTATGTAAAATTTCAATCTTTTAAAACAGACAACATAGTCAGCAAATCAGCACCAAAAGCAGATTATCAAAAGCAGAACTCTAACAATAAAGAATCTCAATTTGAGATGATAAAAAAACTTGAGCTTGATGTAAACAATCACAAAGAACTTATCAGACATTGCAAAAAAAGAAATATAAATTTTTTATCTTCTGCTTTCGATTTTGACAGTATTGACTTATTAAAAAGATTAGGAATAAATTTATGGAAAATCCCTTCCGGAGAAATAACAAACTTACCTTACTTAAGGAAAATCGGCAGTATGAATCAACAAATTATAATGTCATCCGGCATGGCAAATTTAAGCGAAATAGAAGCTGCTCTTGATATTTTAGAACAAGCCGGCACAATTCGCAACAAAATAACTGTATTACATTGCAATACAGAATACCCTACACCTATGCAAGATGTAAATCTAAATGCAATGAAAACAATTAAAGAAGCATTTAAAGTTGATGTCGGATATTCCGACCATACTCTTGGTATAGAAATTCCTGTTGCTGCTGTGGCATTAGGAGCAACAGTTATCGAAAAACACTTTACTCTTGATAAAACAACAGAAGGTCCGGATCATAAAGCAAGTCTTGAACCACACGAGTTAAAAGCAATGGTAAAAGCTATCAGAAACATCGAAAAAGCAATGGGTAACGGAATAAAAAAAACATCAGCATCAGAGGAAAAAAATAAAAAAATTGCACGCAAAAGCATAGTTGCAGCTAAAAACATAAAAAAAAATGATACTTTTGACGAGTTTAATTTAGCAATTAAACGTCCGGGTACAGGACTTTCTCCAATGCTTTGGGATAAAATTATCGGAGAAAAATCTCGTAAATTTTTTAATAAAGATGAACTTATAAACTAAGATAACTTTGAATAATGTTAGCAATAATACCGGCAAGAGGAGGTTCAAAAGGTTTGCCGAACAAAAATATCAAAACTCTAAAAGGCAAACCTCTTATAGCACATACAATTGAACATGCACTAAAAGCAAAAAATGTTTCGAGAGTAATCGTTTCAACCGATGATGATAAAATTGCAGAAATTGCATTACAATACGGAGCAGAAATCCCTTTTATGAGACCAAAACATCTGGCAAGCGATACTGCTCTTGCTATTGATTATTTTTCATATACAATTGAAAAAATACAACAAACAGAAAA
>JAUVIG010000188.1 GCA_030592825.1 Chlorobiota bacterium
AAGATATTTAATTGAAAGAGGCTTTGATGAAAGTGAAGTGAAGTATGCAGTAAATTATATCTTGAAAAAAGAAAAGCAAATGTTTTTATCAGCACAAGAGGTTGCCGATAATTTTAATTTCAGATTTAATTTGATTGAAATTATTCTGATATTCTTTCTTTCACTTTTACCATTATCATTAGCTTTATATCTTTCTGTAAAATATTTCAATTTTATTTTACCAAGTGAAACTCAATTAGAATTTATTTGGTTCACGATTTCAGAAAGTAACTTAATCAAGGCAATAATTGGTGCACCGTTTATAATTATTTTTTTTATCGTATTGTTTGCTGTTTTATTTAAAAAATCTTGGATTTCATTTATAGAATTAAAAAAAGAAAGGGAAATTTACGTTCGTTTAAAAGAGTATGGTTATAAATAATAATATTCTGTAAATAAGGCTATAAACAATCAGTATATGCATTTATCAAAAAAAATATCAGCATTCTCAAAACTCGGAGAAGCAATACAAGAAAATAAAGAACAGTTCAAACAAGAAAAAAATAATCCTTGGTTCACAGAAGATAGTATTGATTTTGCGTTAACAGAAATCAGTAAATCTTTGAGCAAAGGAAATATTGAAAAATGGATTTCAATTTATCCGGGTCTGCAAATTGAAAAAGAACCAAAAAGGGTAGGAGTGATTACTGCCGGAAACATTCCGCTTGTCGGATTTCATGATTTTTTGTCTGTGCTTATCAGCGGAAACAAGTTTGTAGGGAAGTTATCTTCCAAAAATGATAAGTTGCTGCCGAAGGTTATTGATATGTTAATTTATATTGAGCCGGAATTTAAAGATTATATTCGTATTACTGCTGACAGATTGAAAAATTTTGATGCTGTTATTGCAACCGGCAGTAATAATTCAGCACGATATTTTGAATATTATTTCGGTAAATATCCGCATATAATCAGAAAAAACAGAAATTCTGCAGCAGTACTTTCAGGAAATGAAACAGATGAGGAGTTAAAATTATTGGCAGATGATATTTTCTTATATTTTGGTTTAGGTTGTCGAAGCGTTTCAAAATTGTTTTTGCCTGACGGCTATGATTTAGACAGAATTTTCAGGAATTCATTAAAACATAATGACGTTATCAAACATAATAAATATGCTAATAATTACGATTATAACAGAACAATTTATTTGATGAATTTAACAGAATTTAAAGATAACAACATAATGTTGATGAAAGAAGATATTAATTATGCATCTCCGATTTCTGTTGTCTATTATGAGAACTATTCAAATATAAATACTGTGAAAAAAAGATTAGAGGCAGATAAAGAACTTATACAATGTGTTGTTTCTCATAAAAGAATTTTAACGGATTCAATTAATTTCGGCGAAAGCCAAAGTCCAAAATTATGGGATTATGCAGATAATATTGATACTATTCAGTTTTTGTTTGGTTTATAGTTTCTGTAATTTGATGTAAAATTTTATTAAAAACAATAAAAAGTCTTTTTAAAATCAATTAAAAATAATACATTGCTTGATTGAATTTAAAATTGTAAAAAATACTGTACCCATTAAATAAAAGTTATGAAAAACATTATTCTGATATTTTTATTATTTGTATCTGCCGGTTTATTGGCACAAAACTCTAAAAAAATGCCGAAATATTTTGGTGAAACATTTACTATTGACAGTGTGAAAACATTGCTAATTACTGTTCAATACAATTCGGATTTATATTCTTCAAAATATGCATTCGATGATTATTACGGAAATATCATTTTCTATAATTATATTAATAACACACAAAAACTATTATTTGAAAATGATACATATATTAAGCCATTTAGAGAAAGATATTATTATAGATATAATTATATGATAAATAATAAACTTCCAAAAAATATTGCATACGGACAAATTTATATGTTTGTCAAAAACAATGATTATGATAAAAATAAAAAAATAGATAGTGACGACCCTTTTATTCTTTACACTTGTGATTTTGAAGGAAATAACTTAAAAGCTATAACCCCCCAAAATGAAAATGCAGTTTCTTTTGAATTGTTTAACAAACAAGGATTTATGCTGATAAGAATGCAAAGAGATTATAATAATGATGAAAACTTTACCTATAAAGATAAAGATTTTTATTATTTAAAAGTTGATTTGCAAAAGTTTATAATACTTTCAAAAATTGAAATCAAAACGGATAATAAGTAAAGATGAAAAAACAACTTTCAAATACAGGCGAATAAAAATATAATTTTATGGAAAATTTTAAATGGTTAGACAAATGGTATTCAAAACATGTTATTGAAAATCACAAAGAAAATATTTCTTTGGAAATAAAAAACAGTAGCGATATGGGGTGGATCCTTAAAGTTGATTTTAGAATTACTGATTATAAGCACTTGAAATTAATGAATGAGTCAAAAAAAGTTTCTGATTATAACTATTTTAGAATTGAAGCTCAAGATAAACAATTTTATGGTGAGGCTGATTTTACTAAATTAGATTTTTTAATCGGAAAATTCAGAGCATTTGTAGGTGAAACAGATATTCATTCTCTTGAGAATGACTTTTTCCTGAATCCTGATATTCAAAGTTTTATTTTTGAAGAAGAAAAAGATTCATTAATATTTTTGCATTATACTTATGAAAAAGAAGTTGCCGAAAAAATTATTAATACCGGTTTTAACTTCAGCGTTGCTTTTGATAAAACTACAACAAGCATGTATAATGATCCCATTGACATAAATTATAACCATTTGGTAAGGAAACCATTCGGAAAATTTGTTATAGTGATTTGTATTTCAAAAGAAATCTATCATAAATATTCGAAGTTGGTATCAAAATCAGGAAACAGATATTTGAAAGTTGAAGAGATATTATCTGAAAAACCTGTTTCTAAAAATGAATTGTCTGAAGATGTATATACCTTAAATCGTAAATTTATTAAAGGTTTCTTCAATTATACAACAGGTGAAATTATTACAAATAAGGAATTTAACAGCAAATATGATTCTGATCAATTTCGGAAAAATATTTAATAAGAATATCACCTTAATCCTTCGTCAATTTATGCGGATTGATCATGTTTTCAGGAGATAAAATATTTTTAAGCTCTTCTTCAGAAAGAAGTCCTCGTTCAAGTGTTAAATCGTACACACTTTTTCCGGTTTCAAGAGCTTCTTTAGCTATGGAACTGCTGTTTTCATAACCTATTACCGGATTTAGTGCTGTTACAATACCAATGCTGTTTCTTACCACATTCTCAATATGTTCTTTATTTGCTGTAATACCGTCAATGGTTCTGTATCTTAAGACTGACATCCCGTTTTTAAGCATCTCAATAGATTCAAATAAACTTTGGACAATAACGGGTTCCATAACATTTAATTCTAATTGTCCGGCTTCGGCTGCCATTGTTACTGTAATATCGTTTCCGATAACTTTAAAAGCTATTTGATTAACAACTTCGGGAATCACCGGATTAACTTTCCCCGGCATAATGGATGAACCGGGTTGAACGGCAGGAAGATTAATCTCATTAAGCCCTGCTCTCGGGCCTGATGATAATAACCGTAAATCATTCATTATTTTTGACAGCTTAATTGCCAAACGTTTCAAAGCAGAGGAAAACATAACAAATGCTCCGGTATCTTGTGTTGCCTCAACTAAATTTTCAGCAAGTTTGATATCTAAACCTGTAATTTCTCGCAAATGCCTTATAACTGCCGGGCTGTATTTCGGATCGGCATTTATTCCCGTTCCTATTGCAGTAGCTCCCATATTTACACATAACATTAAATCTGCATTTCGTGCTATTCTCTCAATTTCTTCTTCCAAAGTTGATGCATAAGCTCCGAATTCCTGCCCTAAAGTCATGGGAACAGCATCTTGAAGTTGGGTTCTTCCCATTTTAAGAATATTATTAAACTCATCTGCTTTTTTATTAAAAGAATCAACCAAAAGTTTAAGTTCTTTATTTAAAGAAATACTGCTGTTTATAAGAGCAATTTTTACTGATGTCGGATAACTGTCATTTGTTGATTGTGAGAGGTTTATGTGATTGTTAGGGTGGATGTATTGATATTCACCTTTTTCTTTGCCCATGCGCACTAATGCAAGATTAGCAATAACTTCGTTGGCATTCATATTGGTTGATGTACCTGCACCGCCTTGAATCATATCAACAACAAACTCTTTATGATATTTTCCGTGTAAAAGTTCATCACATCCGAAAACAATAGCTTCAGTTAAATCGTCCGGTAATAATCCGATTTCGTTATTTGCTTTTGCTGCAGCTTTTTTAACCATGGCAAATGCGGTAACAATATCCGAGTAAAAACTGATGCTTATACCTGAAATGTTAAAGTTTTCTCTTGCACGCATGGTTTGAATACCGTAATAATATTCATCCGGAACGTTTCTGTATCCCAATAAATCATGTTCTTCTCTGGAATACCCGGAAACATATTGAGCTCCGATATTTATCAGACGTATAGTTGCATGACTCATCCTTCGGGAAATTATTTGAGCTATTTCAGTAAAAATTTTAACAGCAATTTTACCTTCATCATGCAGTAATTCTTTAAAAGTTTTGGCATTAATAATGTATATTTCAGCATCCGAAATTGTTACGGCTGATGTTGAATGCGGAGAATCATCAACAATGGCACCTTCACCAATAAAATCATGTTTTTGGAATTCAGTTATTTGAATTTTTTTTCCGAATGCACTTGTTTTATATAATTCAACTTTGCCGGAGAGGACAATGTATGTATTTTTTCTCTCAAAATTTTGTTCAAAAAGTATTGTTTCTTTTTTAAACGATTTAAGTTCAATAATCTCAATGATTTTTTGAAGTTCATCATCGTCAAACTTATTAAAAAGTTCAATTTTTTTTAGAAATGATTTTAGTTTGTTGTTTTCCATGTTGTAATTGAATTAATTTTGCAAAATAGTATTATTTTCCTGAATAAAATGAGTTAAAACTTAATTCTCACCTGAAATTTAACTTCTGATTTATTGTTGCCTTGAATTTCATCATAACTTGAGCCGATAACATCTCTGTCAGTATAATTTGTATTGGCAAAACGTATCCAAACATCAATGAAATTTTTTATCACAGTGTATTTTAAAGTTAAATATGTTCGAAGTCCTCTACCGCTGTATCCGGGGATAGAAAAACCATAAAGAATATCATTTTCATAGGCATATATTCGTGCATCATATTCAGCATCAAAAAAAGCTACTCTCATACTAAAGTTAAGAGGGAAAGTATCAAATTTATAATTTACATCTTGATAAATAACAAAACCTGTTTTTTCTTCTTCGCTGTCATCTTTAAATTCAGACAGTTCTAATCTGTTTTTAAGAGTAAGATTATTTGATAATGAATAAGTTATATGATATCTGAATTGTCTTTTTTGTGTAACTTGCAAAGGTACAACTCCGGTAAAATCATCTGAAGAATTTTGATGTTTTGATTCTTGTTTATATTTTACATACATATTGACATATCGGTTAAAGCTGTAATCAACTTGAGTAAAAAAATCTACTCCCGATGCCGGAGCGTAAGTTCTGTATTTTAACCATGGAAATTTATAAGTATCAAAATAAGCTGAAATTTTCCAATTTCTGACAGGATGTATTTCCGTTCCGAAATATACACCGTTTTCATTGCTTGTTTTTGATTGTTCTGCAAATCCGGCGGCATAATATGCTTGATAATCTTTGGTATAATATCTTTGAAGAATTGCCAAAGACATTTGAGGAGCAAGTTTCATCATTGCTGAATTTAATAAAGCATAACCACCGTTCATACTGATTGCTTCTTCACCAAAGAAATAAATATTTTTAAAGCGTGTTTGATAATCAATGCTTGCATTTAAGCCGTGATTTCCTTGAAACTCAAATTGATTATATGCACTTGGTGTTTTATTTAATTCTGCTCCAAAGAAATATTCAATGTAAGAAGCCCCTAATTTTAACTTGGGATGTTTCCATTTAATATTACCGCCGTATATAAATTCAGAAACAGAATGCTTATCAATTATTTCACCGTCATTTCTATGCAGGCCCGTTATTTGGAAAGACGTAACTACTTGTTCTTCTTCTGTTAATGTATCAGCCTCTTCTAAATTCCCGTCTATATATTTATATGAAACAAATCCCGTAATGTTAAACTTGCCGACTTTTGCAGTAGTACCAATACCTCTCATAAATTTATTTTCATCAGTAGAAGAGTACTTTCTTAAGCCGTCATATTTTTTCTTTACGGACATAACATATGATGATTTACCGGTTGAGAATCCGGACCAAGCTATCAGGCCTTGTCCGAACCGAACTTGATAATCACCGAGAGTTACTGTTTTAAATTTCCAAATATTATTCACTTGCAAGTGTGCATTATAATAGTCGAAACCTTGCTTTTGTGACTTTTTGAAAAATGCCTCTCCGGCATCCTTTTCTGCGACAAAACCGAATTTTATTTTTCGTTTATAATCAAATTGATATCGCGTATAATATTTAAACTTGCTTCCTTGGTATTGTTTGTCAATATTAGGTTCATCTGTATATCCTTTTTGTTCTTGCAATATGAATTGGGTTCTTAAAAATAAGTTATTGCTGCCGTATTTAAAAGCTCTTTTAAAATCAGGTATTTGTTTTTCAGACCTTGGTTCAACAATAATAAAAGGTAATATTCTTTTTATATCATCTAATGAAAAACTTTCCAATAGTTGCAGTTCATAAATGCTCATCATTTCACCGGCAGTTCTGTGGTATTCCAAAATATCTTCTATATGAAAATCAGAAAGAAATTGAAATTTTTCGAGATCTTCTCTTGTTGCTGTATTAAGGTTTAGAGGATTTTCAGCAAAATAATACAAATCCTCATATAATGAAGTATAATCTAATTCATCATCACTTGATTCCGCAATTTCTTCAATAAGAGATTCAATTACTTCTTTATCAGGAGTTTGAGCAAACAATCTTGATGTTGTGAAAACTATTAACAGAATAATACTTATATTTTTAAAGGTCATTGTATTATTATTTAAAAGTTGTTAAATTGTTTCATTGTTAAATTGTTAAAAAACAGCAATGTAGCAATTTAACAATGTGACAATTTGATAT
>JAUVIG010000301.1 GCA_030592825.1 Chlorobiota bacterium
ATGTGATCCGAGAGTATAATACCAATCAACCGTACCAAGATCACTTGCATATTGTGAAGGTGTTGAAAACCAAACAGATCGTCTGGGTCTTAATGCGGCAAAGCCGTTAGAAATTGTTGATTGGTTATAAAGAATAACAGGCAGCTTTTTAGGGCTTGTATTTAAGCTTTTTGTTTCAAAAGAATATATATAGTCTAATAGATTTGCAGCTTTTTGTGCTTGCTCTGTAATTTCTTCAGGAAAAATAAATTGAGCATGCTCACTATTGATTTCCATCCATTTTATATTGTTTGGACTTTGTCCTTGTGCAAAAATTGATGCATGTATTAAAAGAACCGTAAATAAAGTAAATATCTTCTTCATATTATTTATAAATTTATTCAACAAATCTAAACTATTAATAAAAGAATAACAAAAAAGCTTTTGAATTTATCAAAAGCTTTTAAAAAATAAAATCAGATTGAAAATTTAATTAAGTTGAACAGTTTTAAATCTCCAACCTTTATGTTTTTTATATTTTTGTTCAAGTAAAGATAGTCCTATACCCGAACCTGTAAGATTAATACCTGTAAAAAAAGAAGCAAAACCTATTAAAAATAACGAATTATTGCTTGGAGTGTTTATTGTTACGATTGTAATAAATCCGCCTGCTGATACAGCAATTGCACCTGTAATAATCATAATCTTGCCTGTCTTATTTATTTTTTTAGGTCGAACAGAAATTATTTCAATTTTATTAATATCAAAAGTATCAATATCAGAAAAAAGCTTGTTATCACTGATACTGTCAAGTTTTACAGCATATTTTTTTCCTTCATGCCATATTCTGAATTTTCTTCCCGTATTTATATATCTTATTTTATTATTTTTAGATATTTGCAAAACTGAATGAATTCTGCTGTTTTGTCCAAAAGACTCGCCGGTTTTAATAAACAAAAAACAAATTGAAATAAGTGAAACTAAATTCAGAACAAATATTTTCTTCACAAAATATGATTTATTATATAAAGATTTTAAAAAAAAAAAGCAAAGGAATTATTCAATTTGAACAGCAGTAAAATTCCATCCTTTACTTTTTTTATATTTTTTACCGATAAAGAAAACGGATGCTCCTATAGTCGTTGATGTAATACCAACGGCATCTATAATAACACCAAAAGCAGTTAATACTACTACTTTTGCCAAGGCAGCTGCAATATCCAGGCCCTCAGTATCTTGAGCTTCAATAATAAGATAAGTTCCTAAAGCAGTAATTAATAATCCGGAAGTTCCAATAACTGCACCTGTAATTTGAGTGGCTTTAAATTTTATACCCATTTTCTCAATTTTCTCAATTTTTAATTCTTGGCCGTCAACAAAAATAGTTTCATTAGTGATGCTGTCTAAATACCCTATGTATTTTTCTCCTTCATACCATATTCTAACTCTTTTCCCGATTTTTACTTTTTTTATTTTATCATCTTTTTGCATTTCTAATACAACTTTATCATAAGTATCTGTTTGAGCAATAAGTTGTTTGCCTGAAAATAAAATAAAAAATAATGTGATAAGAAAAAATGATGTAACTTTAATTAATGATAATTTTTTCATAATTTTAGAATTTATAGTTTTTAATTGTTAAATATATGGTTTTTTCTTTAAAATGAAATAATATTTTGGTTAAATATAATTATTAGAGGATAATTGAATTTAATAATCTGTCAATAATTTTTTTAAAATATTCTTTTCTGTTAATTTTTCTTATAAATTATTAATTTAGCAAGATTATTGTATGAAATTCAAAATAAAGGTTTAAATATGAACAGAGTAATATCAATAAGTAATCATAAAGGCGGAGTAGGAAAGACAACAAGCGTTGTTAATATTGGTGCCGGACTTGCAATTCAAGGACGTAAAGTATTACTTATAGATCTTGATCCTCAAGCTAACTTAACGATCAGTTTCGGTATCCCGGAATCAGAAAATAGTATCTTTAATACTTTTACAAAAGGAAAAGAATTGGAACCTGTTAATATTAAAGAAAATATTGATGTTATTCCGGCTTCATCTGATCTTGCTGCAGTAGAAATAAAGCTGAGTTTAGAAACAAATCAAAATAACAATATTTCCGGACTTATTGACCCTTTAAGGAGTAAATATGATTATATTATTATTGATTGTCCGCCTTCATTAGGTTTATTGACTTTAAATGCTTTTGCTGCTTCTGATGAAGTGATTATTCCCATTCAACCTCACTTTTTGGCTGTAAAAGGTCTGGCAAAAATTATTGAAGTTGTTAATAAAATTAAATCAACTATAAACAGAAAAGTTGAGATAAGCGGTGTATTTGTTACCATGTTTGATAAAAGAAGGATACTTCATAAAGATGTATTAGATACTATTATTATGTATTTTGATGATCGCGTATTTAAAACAAAAGTTCGTTCAAATATTGCATTGGCAGAAGCTCCTGTTTTAGGGAAAGATATATTTGAATATGACCAAAGCAGTAACGGTGCTTTTGATTACGGGAGAATTGTATTAGAAGTAATTGATATGGAAGCTGAATTCGGTAATTGATCTTTTCTCATAACCGAAGGGCATAAATTCTGAATGATATGGCAAAAAAAAGTTTCAAAGGAGGATTAGATAATTTATTAGCATCGGCAGGATTAAAAAAAAAGAATGATGTCAAAGAAGAAGTTATTGAACAAAAAAAGGAGACTAAAAATCTTTCTGAAGAAGAAAAACATTGGGTATTAATAAAACTTGACAATTTAAAGGAAGAACTTAAATTATGGAGATCCGGAAAAATATCAATTGAAAAATTTCACGAATCACTAAAAGAACAAGGCTTAAAATATAATTCAGAAACTAATGAATTTCAGGAAATATAGCAAATAAAATTATGCTTACAAAAGAAGAAATTTTACAATTTTTATTTTACAATAAAAAATTGTTTAAAAAGAAATATAATATTACTAAACTTGGTATTTTTGGTTCGTTTGCACATGATGAACAAACTGAAAACAGTGATATTGATTTAATAATTGAAATGGAATTAGATACACCGAAAATATTTGAAAAAAAACAAGAAATTAGAAAAATATTAAAGCAAAAATATAACAGAAAAATTGATATTTGCAGAGAACTGTCTATTAAACCAATTTTCAGAACCTTTATTTTATGTGAAGCTATATATGTATAGTAAAAATGATACAATAATTTTATTAATGAAGCAGACTATTGAAAAAAATTTAGAATATTCTGCAGAATTCTCAAATGCTGAAGAGTTTGTAAAGGATGAAAAAAGTTTTGATGCTGTAATGATGAAATTTATTGCTCTTGGTGAAACTGTTTCAAAATTAAGTGAAAATTATAAGAATATTAATAATAACATTGAATGGAATAAAATTCATTCGTTTAGAAATATTATTACACATGATTATTTTGGTATTGATGAATATGAAGTTTGGCAAATTATTAAACTTCATTTACCAAAATTCAAAAATGATTTAGAAAATATAAATATTGTCTGATTTCGCTAAAAAAGAAAATATCTTTTATCATAATTATCATTCTGATAATTATTTATTGGCTGATTTTACCTTCTCAACTATTTAATAATCCGTACTGTTCTGTAATTAAGGATTATAAAGGAGAACTTCTCGGTGCGCATATTGCTGACGACGGTCAATACAGATTTCCGGAAACTGAAAATGTCCCTGAAAAATTTAAAGAAGCAATTATTACATTTGAAGATAAACGTTTCAAATATCATTGGGGTATTGATATAATTAGTCTTGGCAGAGCAATAAAGCAAAACTTATCAGCAGGAAAAGTTGTAAGCGGCGGCAGCACTATACCAATGCAAGTGATTCGACTTTCCCGCAAAGGAAAAAAAAGAACTGTCGGGGAAAAGATTATTGAAATAATTTTAGCAACTCGTTTAGAATTTTCATATTCCAAAACAGAAATATTGCAAATGTATGCTTCACATGCTCCTTTTGGAGGTAATGTAGTGGGTATTGATGCAGCATCTTGGAGATATTTCGGAATAAGTGCTGATAAGTTGTCTTGGGCACAAGCAGCAACTCTTGCCGTTTTACCTAACAGCCCGGCTTTAATTCATCCCGGAAGAAACAGAGATGCACTTATAAGTAAAAGAAACAGATTACTTAAAAAATTAAATGAAAGAGATATCATTGATGATGAAACATATGAACTTTCAATTGAAGAAGATGTTCCGATTGTAACAAAAGCATTTCCTGATTTGGCATATCATCTTTTAATGAGAGTAAAAAAAGAAAAAAACAGTATTGTAAACACAACTTTACATTTTGATATTCAAATTCATGTAAACAGAATTATAAAAAAGCATCATAAACAACTTTCGGGTAATAAAATTAATAACCTTGCAGTATTGGTTTTAGAAGTTGAGACCGGAAATGTAATATCATATGTCGGTAATATTAATGACTTTTCTGACAAAGCAAACAGTAATTCGGTTGATTTGATAATGTCTGAAAGAAGTACCGGCAGCATATTGAAACCTTTTTTATATGCATCAATGTTGACTGACGGAGAGATATTGCCAAATACTTTGGTTTATGATATTCCTACACGAATCGGAGGATATACACCAAAAAATTACAGCAGAGGTTACAGCGGAGCAGTTCCTGCACATGAAGCTTTGGCAAGGTCGCTTAATATTCCTGCCGTTAGAATGTTAAGAGCATACGGACTTGAAAAATTATATCATAAATTAGAAGTTGTCGGGATGAATACACTTCATAATCACGCAGACCATTACGGTTTGTCATTAATACTTGGTGGTTGCGAAGGAACATTGTGGGAGATTTGCGGTATTTATGCATCTATGGCAAGAACATTGAATAATTATGAAGAATACGGCTGTCAATATGATAAAGGTGATTTTCATCCTCCGGTATATTATAACATTGATAAAGCGGAAAAAAATAAATTGTCTGATTGGGCACATTTTGAGAACAACTCTTATTTTTCTGCATCTTCAATATATTTGACTTTCGAAGCTATGCTGGATGTCGAAAGGCCTGATGATTTATCAAATTGGGAAATGTTTCAATCTTCAGAACGAATTGCATGGAA
>JAUVIG010000652.1 GCA_030592825.1 Chlorobiota bacterium
AAACAGATACAAAAGTTCTTTTAGGAAAAAACATCACAGCTGCCGGAAAACCTTTAACTGACCATTTAACGGTTAAAGACCATTTTCAGGCATTCCTGTTTATTAAAGAACAAGCAAAATAAAGATAAAGGTTTTACAATAATGTTTTGAAAACAAAATTATTTTCTCTTTAAAACAAATACATTATTTTTGAAAAGTCTAATTTAAATTTCCAGTCTGCCGATAGGCAGGCAAGTTTCCAATTTCAAATATTAAAATATGAAACAATTAATAGAATGTGTCCCGAATTTCAGTGAAGGGCACGATATGAGTAAAATCAAAGAAATAACAGATGTAATTGAAGCCGTTGAAGGAGTTAAGCTTCTTGATGTTGACCCCGGGAAAGCAACAAACAGAACCGTTGTAACTTTCGTGGGAACACCTGACGAAGTTATTGAAGCAGCATTTCAGTCAATAAAAAAAGCATCTGAAATAATAGACATGAGCAAACATCACGGAGAACATCCGCGTTTCGGTGCTACTGATGTGTGTCCGTTAGTACCTATATCAAACATCAGCATGGAAGAAACTGTTAAGTATGCTCACAAATTGGCAGAAAGAGCAGGCAAAGAACTCGGTATTCCGATTTATTGCTATGAATTTGCGGCAAAGGAAGAAAAAAGAAAAAATTTAGCATATTGCAGATCGGGTGAATATGAAGGTCTTAAAGAGAAGTTCGCAAATCCTAAAATGAAACCTGATTTCGGTCCTGCTGAATTTAATTCATTTGTGCAAAAAAGCGGAGCAACCGCAATCAGTGCTCGGAACTTTTTGGTAGCATACAATGTAAACCTAAATACAACTTCTACAAGACGTGCAAATGCGATTGCTTTTGATGTTCGTGAAAACGGAAGAGCAAAAAAAGAAAACGGTAAAATCGTAAAAGATAAAAACGGTGTTACCGTAAGAATTCCCGGAACATTGAAAAAGGTTAAAGCTATCGGCTGGTTTATAGAAGAATACGGTGTAGCACAAATTTCAATGAACTTAACTGATATTACCGTAACATCCGTACATAAAGCATATGAAGAAGTTAAGAAAAGTGCAGAAAGCAGAGGTATACGCATAACAGGCTCTGAATTAGTAGGTTTAATGCCTTTGCAATCTCTGTTAGATGCAGGCAAATACTTTCTTAAAATGCAAGAACGCTCTGTGGGTATTGCCGATTCGGAAATCCTTAAAGTTGCCGTTAAATCACTCGGTTTGGATGAACTTAAACCTTTTATCCCTGAAGAACGTATTATTGAGTATCTTTTGGAAGACAAAAGTGTTAAACCGCTTGTCAACATGAAATTAAATGATTTTGCCGATTTAACCGGTTCGGAAGCTCCGGCTCCGGGCGGCGGTTCAATTTCTGCATATATGGGTGCTCTTGGTGCAGCATTGGGAACAATGGTTGCCAACTTATCTGCTCACAAACGCGGTTGGGACGATCGCTGGGAAGAATATTCCGATTGGGCAGAAAAAGGTGCTTATCATTATAAAGCATTGGTGAATATGGTTGACGAAGATACACAAGCCTTTAATGAAATTATGGAAGCTTTCA
>JAUVIG010000403.1 GCA_030592825.1 Chlorobiota bacterium
AGTCAGCAGTTATGCCGGACATGCTTTTAATATTGACGGATATGAAGGAACCGATCATTTTCATGTGGATTGGGGTTGGAACGGCAGTGGCAGTAACGGCTACTATTATTTAGATGAATTATTGGGTTTTACAGGGAGCCAGGCATGCATTGCTGGTGTTCTTCCAAAAGATGACTATCCCGGAATTAATTGTTCAAGCCCGATTATTTTAACTGCCGGAACCCCTTATTCCGGAACAACAACAACTTCTCAAAATATAGTTAATAAATACGGTTCTTGCGGTTATCATTCAACAGGAAAAGAACTTGTTCATCAAATTACAACGAGTTTCCCCGGAAGGTTAAGAGCAACAATTTCTGACCTTAACGGAAATAATTTAGATGTTTTTATATTGTCTCATTGTAATCAAGACAGTTTATTAGCTTATGGTGATACAACTGCTTTTGCCGATGATACAGAACCCGGCACTTATTATATTGTTGTTGACGGAAGATGTGCTTATGAAAGCGATTATACCTTAACAATAACAGTTCCTACAAATGATCCTGATCTCATCATAAGCGAACAAGTAATTGCTCCTTATTATATCGAAGCCGGAGGAATCGGAAATATTGCTTTTAAGATCAGTAATATCGGAAATTCCTTTGCATCATCAAGTAAAGCAAATTTATATTATTCAGAAGATGCGGTATTAGACGGATCGGATATTTATATAGATCAAATCAATATTCCTGCTTTAGATGTAAATGCATATCATTCTGTATCTCAAAACATTATAATACCCGGCGAAGCTACGGAAGGTAACAGATACATAGTTTTTCAGGCAGATGCAGAAAACGAAGTTACGGAAAGTGACGAAATTTATAATGTTGAGTTTTCGGGGTTTGGTATTCCTGCCGCAGGAATTATGGATTGTTCAAGCTCGGTTTCTTTGACTTCAAGAGAGTGGTATTTCGGAAATACGGAAACCGACGGTGAAGCAAATATTGATATGTATTCTTGCGGAATGTATTCCGATAAAGAAGTTATTCATACAATTACGGCTACACATAACGGATTGGCAACGATTGAATTTTCGGAAAAAGTTCCCGGAAGCTTAAGATTGATGCCATTAACGGCATGCAATGAGAATACATGTATAATGAGTTATATGATTTGGATGCAGGAAGATACGATGTTTCATGAAGCAATGCAAGTTTATGCAGGTATTACTTATTATTTTATTGTAGATGCAGAAGAAGGAACTTCCGGAAATTATTCTTTAAAAATAAATATGCCGGAAGCATGTCCCGACCCGTATATCTCTTATTGGGGAGAAATTGATTTATGTGATTCTGACGGCGGAGCAAGCCTTTTTACCGACTGGGGATATTCAGATATTCAATGGTATAAAGATAATGTACCAATTGAAGGTCAAACAGGGGCAAATCTGTGGGCAACAGAATCCGGAGATTACAAAGTTGAAGTTACTGAAAACGAATGCTCTGCATTCTCTGAAACTGTTGAAGTTCGTTTTAGCCCCGAACCGAGCCATGCAATCATTTCAGCTTTAGGCGATACAACTTTTTGTGAAGGAAACAATGTAACTCTTGATTTAAATACAGGTGCAGGATATACTGTTCAATGGATGAAAAACGGAAATTTGATTGAAGGTGAAACAAGTATGAGTTTTGTTGCTGAAGAAACCGGAATTTATACTGCTGAAGTAACAAACATCAGTTGTTCAATAAATTCAAATACAAAACAAGTAACGGCTGATCCGGTTACAGCAGATATCGGAGAGCTTGCAAGAGTTAGTTCAAATGATTTGGTAAGTTGGTTTTCTTGTGATATGAATGATAATACAGATTTAAGCGGAAACGGAAATGATTATTTCTACGGCGGTTGGGATTTTCCGGAAGATCGAAACGGAAATTGGGCAAAAGCACACTATTATAACGGTCAATGGGATAATACGACAACTACAAATACATTTGATAATCCGAATATATTTACTTTGTCATTGTGGTTTAAAACGTCAACAACTTCAGGCGGGAGATTAATAGGTCTCGGAGATAACCAATGGGGACAAAGCACAAACAGCGACAGAATGATTTATATGGATGATGCGGGAAAATTGTATTTCGGAGTTTGGGACGGCACAGCTGAAACAGTTTCTTCTTCTGAAAGTTTTAATGATAATAATTGGCATCTCGTTTCTGCAAGTTTATCCGGCTCAGGTATGAAACTGTATATTGACGGAGAACTTAAAGCAGAAGATCCTTCTGTAACAAGCGGTGCAGATTATGTCGGTTGGTGGAAATTAGCTTATGATCAAATTGACGGAAGCTATCCTAATGTTCCGACAAGTATGTATTATCAAGGCGTTATTGATGATGTCAGAATTTATGAAAGAGAACTCTTAGTCGGTGAAGTATCTTATTTATTTGAAGAATCTCAAGTGTTTGAGGCTTCATTAGAGCAAAATTCTTTTTGTGAACCGGGTTCAACAAATGTCATATTATCAAATACAGAGGTATTTATTGAATATCAATTACGAGACGATGTCGATAATTCGCCTGTTGGTACTGCAGTTACCGGTAATGCAGGAACTATTAATTTACCGACAGGAATGTTAAGTGAAACAACAACGTTTAATATTTTGGCAACTAATCTTTCCTCAAGTTGTTCATTTGAATTAAATGATTTATTTACAGTATCAATTAATGAGCTTCCAACCGCAACTTTAACAGGAGGAGCAACAATTTGCGAAGGTGAGACAACAGATATTACGGTTAACCTAACCGGAACAGCACCTTGGGATATAACTTATACTGACGGAACAAATACATTTAATGAAACAACTTCCGATAATCCGTTTGTTTTTGCAGTTTCAGAATCAGGAACCTATGAAATAACAGCAGTTTCAGATTTTAACTGTACAGGAACTGATTTCAGCGGTGAAGCTGTTGTAATTGTAAATGAATTACCGAATGTTGATCTCGGCGATGATGTTTATATTACTACAGACGAATCTGTTATATTAGATGCAGGTGAAGGTTTTATTTCATATTTATGGAGTAACGGATCAACTGAACAAACTTTAGCTTTATACGGTTCAGATCTTGGAGTCGGCAGTTTTGAATACAATGTTCTCGTTAAGGATATTAATACTTGTGAAAATTCAGATACAGTTATTGTTAATGTTGAAGCCGGATCATTAATTGAATGCTTAACATATTCAAAATTAATTATTTATCCGAATCCTACCAACGGAATTGTAAAATTAGATATGAATAATTCGAATAGTGTTACAGACATAAAGATCACAGATGAATTCGGAAGACTCATAAAACAGATTAAGATAAATGACGACCCGTATTTGGAGATTGACTTGTCAGAACAAGCAAAAGGGTTTTATTTTATTCATGTTCAAACTGAAACCGAAATCATTATCAAGAAAATTGTTCTTCAATAATTGACTGTAAAATTATTAGATCAGATGGTACTACCACGAATTTAGTGGAACATTAACAAATATAATTGAATAATAAATCTTTGTTTAGTGTATAATGTTTAACTGTTTATTTGCTTATTTGTTTATGAATACTTCTGCATTTTTGAATTTATCAGCTGATTACAAGCTACACTAACATGACTTATGCACTTAATTATGAATATGTTACAAGAATGAAGCAATGTTTTATTTTAATAATTCAATTAACATCATAAACAAATAAACAATTTTTGTGACTAAATCTTACAAATAAAAAATAATAATTTCCATTGGATATAATTATGAGTCTGGTCTATAAATTAATTCACAAGTATAAATATAAAAAATTTGTTTTTAATTCTACTTTACGACTTTAAAAAAGTTCTTTGAAATATCTGCAAAATTACTATATTTACGGTAATTATCATAATGTTTAATCGTGTCGATTGAATTTAGCAATGACTGAAATTCAATCGAAAAA
>JAUVIG010000030.1 GCA_030592825.1 Chlorobiota bacterium
ATAATTTTTATTCAGCATTAAATTCTGCGGTTTTTACCGACGGTTCGTTTGCATATATTCCGAAAGGTGTCAGATGTCCGGTTGAGTTATCAACATATTTCAGAATAAATCAAGCGAATACCGGTCAGTTTGAAAGAAGTTTAGTGATTGCTGATGAAGGAAGTTATGTAAGTTATCTTGAAGGCTGTACAGCACCACAAAGAGATGAGAACCAGCTTCATGCTGCAGTTGTTGAACTGATTGCAATGAAAGATGCAGAAATAAAATATTCAACAGTTCAAAATTGGTATCCCGGAAATAAAGAGGGTAAAGGAGGAATTTATAACTTTGTAACAAAAAGAGGTATTTGTAAGGGTGATTTTTCAAAAATATCTTGGACACAAGTTGAAACAGGTTCTGCTGTTACATGGAAATATCCAAGCACAATATTAAAAGGGAATAATTCTGTAAGTGAATTTTTTTCCGTTGCAGTAACAAACAATTATCAACAAGCTGATACCGGAACAAAAATGATTCATGTCGGTAAAAATACAAAAAGTACAATTATTTCAAAAGGGATATCTCTCGGTAAAAGTAACAATACATACAGAGGTTTGGTTGATATAAAAAAAACAGCAACAAACTCAAGGAATTACTCACAATGTGATTCTTTATTAATAGGAGATAAATGTGGCGCACATACTTTTCCGTATATTGAAGTTGATAATTCATCTGCAATTGTTGAACATGAAGCAACAACATCAAAAATTGCAGAAGATCAAATCTTTTATTGCAATCAAAGAGGATTAGATACCGAAAACGCTATAGGTTTGATAGTTAGCGGTTTTGCAAAAGAAGTGCTGAATAGATTACCAATGGAATTCGCAACTGAAGCAAGGAAGCTTTTATCAATTACTTTAGAAGGAAGTATTGGTTAATTTAATTTAAAAAATAAGTGAAAAAGATTATTTACATATTATGTTTAATTATAATAAGTGTAGGAAACACCTATTCTCAAAAGGATACAATTAGGGATAATTATATTGGTATAAACGGAGGTGTTACGATGTATGCTATTGTAACGGAAAATAAATTCGAATATGAAGATTTTTTTAAAACAAATAACGAACAAATTATTAGTTCTTTATATCAAAATGCTTGGACTGCAGGAATTGCTTATAAAAATTTTTCAGAAAAATTAGTAGGAACAGCTTTAGAGCTGAATTATGTAAAAAAAGGCGGTTATAATGTATTTTTATATGATTTGGATGAAAATACAGAAGACAGTACAGCCGTTTTATTCAAACACGATTTAGAGTATGTTGAATTTCCGTTTATGATGAATATTCGATTCGGAAAAAAGAAACTTAAATTTAATTTGTACGGCGGTCCGCATATATCTTATTTATTTAAAGAAAAAATTACGTTTTTATCAGATACATTCGGAATACAATATAAAACAAGTGCTGATTCGGAATTTGATTTTGGGGTAAACGGTGGCGGCGGAATAAGTTATCAATTCGGGAAAAATATTATCGAATTAGGTATGAGAATCAGTCAAGGATTGATAAATATATTTGAATATCAATCTATAAACAGTGCTTTATTTAATCAAAATCAAGTTATTTCTGCACGGTTTCATTATTATTATATTTTTAAAAATTAGATTACACAAGAATGTTAAAAATACAAGGCTTAAAAGCTGAAATAGAAGGTAAAGAAATTCTAAAGGGTATTAATTTAGAAATTAAGGCAGGTGAAGTGCATGCAATAATGGGTCCTAACGGTTCCGGTAAAAGCACATTAGCATCAATTTTGGCCGGAAGAGAAATATTCAATGTTACAGCAGGGAAAGTAGAATTTAAAGACAAAAACCTTTTTGATTTGTCTCCTGAAGAACGTTCAAGAGAAGGTTTATTTCTCGCTTTTCAATATCCGGTAGAAATTCCCGGAGTCAGTATTACAAATTTTATGAGAGCAGCACTTGATGAACATCGGATACATAAAGGGCAAAAACCTATGACAGCAACAGGGTTCCTTAAATTTATGAAAGAAAAGAAAGAACTTGTTGAAATGGATACAAAACTGGAAGGAAGAGCTGTAAATGAAGGTTTTTCCGGTGGTGAAAAAAAGAAAAATGAAATTTTTCAAATGGCAATGCTCGAACCCGATTTGTCAATTTTAGATGAAACAGATTCAGGATTAGATATTGATGCTTTAAAAGTTGTTGCTGACGGTGTAAATAAATTAAAAACAAAAAATAATGCAAGTATTGTTATTACACATTATCAAAGGTTGCTTGATTATATAGTTCCTGATGTGGTACATGTACTTTATGACGGAAAAATCGTGAAAACAGGCGGAAGAGAATTAGCTCTTGAGTTGGAGAAATACGGTTATGATAAAATAAAAAAAGAATACGAAAATTAAGCTTTTCATTTGCTCTAATCAGGTTAAAAAACAGAGCTTAAATTTTAATGTAAAATGATTGATACAGATATTAAAAAAAATGAAATTGTTAATTTATTCTCAAAAAATACAGATTATTTGATTTCAGATAATGAAGCAATTGAATTAAAAAAATTTATTGAGAAAACAAAACTGCCTGACTCTAAAACGGAAGAATGGAAAAATACAAGTATTGAAACTCTGTTAAGACATAAATATAAAATCGGAAATAAATCTGTTGTTCCCGATGAATACATTAATACATTCTCATTTTACGGATTAGATACTGACAGAATAGTGTTTGTAAATGGTTTCTTTTCACCTGAAAATTCAACGGTTAATCAAAATAAAGGCAAGATAATTATTGGTTCTGTTAAAGAAGCAAAGAAAAATAACTTTAAGATATTTGAGGAATATTTTAATAAAACAAATCTTTATAAAAATAATTTTTTTTCTGCAATAAATACATCTTTTTCACAAGACGGTGCATTTATATTTGTACCTGATAATATTGTTTTTGAAAAGCCGGTTCATATAGTTAATTTTATTAACGGAAATGAAAATAAAGTAATAGTACAAAGCAGAAATTTAATAATTGTCGGTAAAAATTCCCAAATTAAAATTATCAGTACATACCATTCAATAAGCTCTGATTTTACTCTAAATAATGTTGGAACGGAAATTATTGCCAAAGAAGATTCTAATCTTGAGTTTTATATTTTTGAAGGAGAAGGAAATGAAGCAAGCCATATAAACAATACATTTGTTCATCAATATAAAGGAAGCCGGTTGAAAACAAATACAGCAACACTTTGCGGGTCTTTGGTAAGAAACGAATTATATATTGATTTTAAAGATGAATATTGTGAAGCTGACCTTCAAGGAATATATTTGCCTGATAAAGAACAACATATTGACAACTTTGTGAACATAATACATTCTAAACCTCATTGTACAAGTAAACAATTATATAAAGGAATTATTGACAATAAAGCAAAAGCAGTATTTACAGGAAAAGTTTTTGTTGCACCGGATGCTCAAAAAACTAATGCATCTCAATCAAATAATAATTTATTGCTTACAGATAATGCAAAAGTTTACAGCAGACCTCAATTAGAAATTTATGCTGATGATGTGAGTTGTGCTCACGGCTCCACAACCGGGCAATTAGACAGAGAGGCTTTATTTTATCTTAAATCCAGAGGTATTCCTGAAAAAAGAGCAAAAACAATGCTTATGACTGCATTTGTTGAAGATGTTTTAAATAAAATTGAAATTAAACCTTACAGAGATTATGTTAATTATCTTGTAAATAAAAGATTAAAGGGTCAGAAAGTTGAAGGTTTATGTTCCGTTAAAATTTGTCCTAACTGTTAAAAAAAGATAATAAATATTAAATTACTTATGTTTGATGTTGAAAAAATAAAAAAAGATTTTCCGATACTTGATCAAGAAATTTACGGAAAAAAACTTGTATATCTTGACAGCGCTGCAACAACACAAAAGCCAAAACAAGTTATAAATGAAGTAAGTAAATTTTATTCATCCTTAAATTCTAATATACATCGAGGAGTTCATTATTTAAGTATTAAATCTACGGAAGAGTACGAAAAATCAAGAGATACTGTTTGCAAATTTATTAATGCAAAACATACAGAAGAAATAATTTTCACAAAAGGTACAACAGAAGCTGTTAATCTGACAGCATATTCTTTCGGAGAACGATTTGTAAATGAAGGAGATGAAATACTTGTTGCAAAAACAGAACATCATTCAAATATTGTTCCGTGGCAAATGCTGTGCTATCGTAAGAATGCAGTATTAAAAGTTATTCCGGCTGACGAAAACGGGGAATTAAAAATTAATGAATATAAAAAACTCTTAAACCCAAAAACAAAGTTGGTTGCTGTTGCTCATATTGCAAATTCAACAGGAGTTATAAATCCGATTAAAGAAATTATTGATGCAGCCCATAATAACGGAACTTATGTTCTGATAGACGGAGCACAAGCCGTGCAACATAAACAAGTTGATGTTCAAAGTTTGGATTGTGATTTTTATGCATTTTCGGGACATAAAATGTTTGCTGAAACAGGAATAGGTGTGCTGTACGGTAAAAAAGAAATATTGGAAGATATTCCGCCTTATCAAGGAGGAGGAGATATGATTAAAACTGTTTCTTTTGAAAAAACTGAATACGCAGATTTGCCGTATAAATTTGAAGCCGGTACTTCTAACTATGTTGGTGCAATTAGTATTGCAAAAGCAATTGAATATATGCAATCTGTTGGTTTAGATGAAATTGAAATTTATGAAAAAAAATTATTAAAATATGCAACAGATAAATTGCTGTCAATTGATAAAATCAAAATATACGGACAAACTGAAAAGAAAATATCGGCAATTTCTTTTTTATTAAACGGAATACATCATTACGACACAGGTATGATTCTTGACAAACTCGGTATAGCTGTCAGAACCGGAACACATTGTGCCGAACCCACAATGAAACATTTTGGTATTGACGGTACGGTTAGAGCAAGTTTTGCAATGTATAATACAAAAGAAGATATTGATAAATTATATGAAGGTTTGATGAGAGTAAAAAAGATGTTTGCATAAAAAATGAAAAATTGTTGCATTGCTTCATTATTAAATTGTTAAAAAAGACAATGAAACACTGCAACAATGAGACAATGTAATAATTTAAAAAATATGACAATAAAAGAAGTTCAAAATGAAATTATTGAAGAGTTCTCCATGTTTGAAGAATGGATGGATAAATATGAATATATTATTGAACTCGGAAATAATCTTGAGCCTTATGATGAAAAAAATAAAACAAAAAGCAATTTAATTCAAGGATGCCAATCCAGAGTATGGTTGAACGGTGAACTTCAAAACGGAAAAATTATATTTACAGCAGACAGCGATGCCGTTATTACAAAAGGAATTATTGCATTATTAATCAAAGTTTTGTCAAACAGAGAACCCAAAGAAGTCATGAATGCAGATTTGTTTTTTATAGAAAAAGTAGGACTGAAAGAAAACCTGTCTCCTACAAGAGCTAACGGTTTAGTTTCAATGATAAAAAATATAAAAACATACGGTATAGCTTTTAATTCTATGTTAAAATAATTTTTGATATATTTGTAAATTAAAATCTAAAGTAAACGTAATATTTTTGATCACCTTTTAAACAATTTATAAAATGAAAAAAACAGCAATTCTTCTTACTATTTTGATATTAATCTCTTTCTCTTGTAATAAGAAATACAGATTTTATGCTTTTGATATAAAAGAATCTGTAACAATTGAAATTCCGTTAGATTCAAGTGAAGATTTTGAAACAACCGTCTCAATTGATTTAGGAATTGATAAATTATTAGAATCAAAAGGAACAGAAGCAGAAATGATTGAAGAGATTTCTATTGAAGAAGTATATTTACCAAGTGGAGACTATACGATATTTAATGATCTGGTATTATTTATTTCTACAGCAAGTACAAATGAAACAATGTTGGCAAATAATGACAGTACTGACATGGTACATGATTTCAATACCGGTAATTATATAACAAAACTTGCCGTCTCTGAAGATCGAATGGACGATCATGTAAAAGCATCAAAAATAAACATTAAAACAATTGCAAAACTTGATACTGCATTGATTGATGATTTATATGGAGATTTACCCGGGGACTTATTTCACTTTGATATTACCTATAATTTAAGATTTCGTGTGCAAACTTATGTAAAATAAAAAAAGATGGAGAAAGATATAATGCTGCCGGAAAAATATATATTAGAAGCATTAAAAACTGTTTACGACCCGGAGATTCCGGTAAATGTTTATGATCTCGGATTAATATATGAAATTGATGTTGACGATTACGATAATGTAGATATTACAATGACATTAACAGCACCAAATTGTCCTATGGCAGACAGCATAGTGAGAGATGTTAAGGAAAAGGTTTCCGAAATAGAAGAAATAAACAAAGTTACTGTAGATTTGACTTTTGATCCGCCTTGGGATAAAACAATGATGTCTGAACAAGCAAAATTAGAACTTGGATTTTTGTAATTTGAAAAATTCGGGAAAATATACGAAAATGATAAAAGCTGAGGCAAAACGTCTCGGCTTTTTTGCATGCGGAATTTCCAAAGCTCGTTTTTTGGAAGAAGAAGCAAAACATCTGGAAGATTGGTTAAAATCCGGGAAACACGGGTCTGTGTCATATATGGAAAATCATTTTGATAAAAGGCTTGACCCTACATTATTAGTTTCCGGTGCAAAATCTGTTATATCTTTGTTATATTCCTATTATCCTCATGAATTGCAAAAACAAAAAGAAGCTCCCGTTATTTCTAAATATGCTTACGGAGAAGATTATCATTTTGTTTTAAAAGATAAAATGAAAACTTTAATGAGTTTTATTAATAAAGAAATAGGAGAAGTAAACGGCAGAGCTTTTACCGACAGTGCTCCAGTGCTTGATAAAAAATGGGCAGAACTTTCCGGTATTGCATGGAGAGGAAAGCATTCAAACATGCTTACCAAACAAACTTCGTTTTTTTTTATCGGAGAACTCATTATTGACCTTGAATTAGATTGTGACAAACCAATGAATTCATATTGCGGTACATGCACACTATGCATTGATGCCTGTCCAACCCAAGCAATAACAGAAGCCTGTGTTGTTGACGGAAGCAAATGTATTTCATATTTTACTGTTGAATTAAAAGAAGCTATTCCGGAAGATATGAAAGGCATGTTTCAAAACCGGATATTCGGATGCGATATTTGCCAAGATGTTTGCCCACATAACCGCAAACCTGTATTTCATAATGAAGAACGCTTTTTACCACACCCTGATTTACTTGAAATGAGCAAAGAAGATTGGCATGAAATTACGGAAGATGTTTTCAAAAAACTTTTTAATAAATCAGCAGTGAAAAGAACTGAATTTAAAGGATTAAAACGTAATTTAGATTTTATTAAATAATAAATTTGTTTTTTTTTCGTATATTTAAATATTAATTATTTTTTAAAGTGCATATTTTTTAATAAAAAACAGCTAATAAATTAATATTCAGTAACTCCGTCTCTTTAGGGCGGAGAAGTTATAAAGACAATAATAACGCAGGGCTTTAGCCCTTTAAAATCTTTAAAATATGCCATATATTAAAATTTGGATACATTTAGTTTGGGCAACAAAAAACAGACAGACATTTCTCAAGAAGGAAGTAAGACAAACAATATTTGATCACATTATAGAAAATGCAAAAGTCAAAAACATTCATTTAGATCATATTAACGGACATACCGACCATGTTCATTGTCTTGTGTCAATGGATGCAGACCAAAATATTGCTACAATTATTCAATTGTTAAAAGGAGAAAGTTCTTTTTGGATTAATAAGCAAGGTATAATAAAAAGTAATTTTGGTTGGCAAGACGAATATTTTGCAGTTTCTGTTGGTCATTCTCAAATCAATGCTGTCAGGCAATACATTAGAAATCAGGAACAACACCATAAAAAGAAAACTTTTCAACAAGAATATGATGAATTTATTAAGAAATATGGTTTTGATATATTACACGGTAAAAAGCCCTAAAGGGCTGCATCTGCAATATGTTGCACATTATTTATCCGCGCCTTAAAAGGCGCGGCAACTGAAAAAAACAAATAAAATTTATTTTGGTGCTTTATACAGTATCTTTATCCTTTTACAAATGAAAATGAAAACACATATATACCTGTTAATAATTTCGATTTTTTTAATATCATCCTGTAAAAACAACAACAAACACAAAATAGATGTGTCTGACATTGTAGTCGAAATCAAAATCAAACATTTTGAAAAAGACCTGTTTAAATTCAATATAGACAGCAGTGATTATTATCTGAAACTGTACAGGCAAAAATACGGGGAGTTTTTTAAACTGTATAATAATAATATAATCGAAATCGGAAGTTCGGAAGATAAATTCTATCCCGAGAGTTTAAATGAATTTATCAGATATTGGAAGCCGAAAGAAATTCCGAAAATTCTTGATGAAGAGTTTCCTGATTTTGAAAAAGATCAACTACCGGTTGTAGAAGAAGCATTTAAACATTATAAGTATTACTTCCCGGAAAATTACATTCCCGAGATATATACATTTTTTTCCTCATTCGGATACTCAGTAGTTCTGCTTGACAGTATTGTAGGTATTGGCCTTGACAAATATTTAGGACAACATAATTTTCATTTGTATGATAAAGTCGGCTACAGTCAATATAAAAAACGCAGGATGATCAAAGAAATGATGCCTGTTGATATTATGCGCTTAATGGGCGAAACTGATTACCCTTATGAAGCAGACGAATCTGACAATTTATTGGATAATATGATTTATGAAGGAAAAATTCAGTATTATTTAAATTGTATGTTGCCTGAAACACCGGATACTTTGAAGTGGAGATATACTGAGCAACAATTAACATGGGCAAATAAACACGAAAATAAAATTTGGAATTATATTGCCGAGCAGAGATTATTATTTTCAACAGAAAAAAAAGACATCAGAAAATTTGTGGGAGACGGACCGTATACATCAATCTTTACAGATGTTTCAGCTCCGAGAGCAGGAGCCTTTATCGGGTTTAAGATTGTTGATAAATATATGAGCCATAATCCTGAAACTACACTCAAAAAATTACTGGAAGAAGAAGATGCAAGAAAAATTTTGGCAGGAGCAAAATATAATCCGTAATTACTGCCGAATAATATAGATTTTTTGATTGCTAAAAATATGACTTTGTCGGTAATTTTAAATATTGTTTACATTGCTAAATTGTTCCTTTGCTACATTGCTGTTTTTTAGCAATATAACAATGTGGCAATGCAACAGGAACAACTTAAATATAAACAACAAAATTATTACATTACCGGATTTTAACAATTTAGCAATGAAACAATTGAACAATTTATTTAAAAAATAATGTCAAACTTTGCCCTACAATTATTTAAAACCTATAATTTTTATAAAGAATCAAGCTTAAAACACAGACGATTTAAGCATAAAGATATTTTGCCTTTAATTACTGAAAGGAAAAGTTTGGTTTTTGATGTAAAGAAAGCAGGAAAGTCTTTTGAAGGAAGAGACATATTTCTGTTAAAAACAGGCAAGGGAGAAACAAAAATATTGCTGTGGTCTCAAATGCACGGAAACGAACCAACTGCAACTCAAGCATTATTTGACATCTTTAACTTCTTTGAAAACCCGGCAGAATTTAAATCTGAAGCAGAAAAAATATTGCAAAACTGCACTTTGTATTTTATTCCGATGTTAAACCCTGATGGTGCCGAAGGATATCAAAGAAGAAATGCACAAGAAATTGATATCAACAGAGATGCCTTAAGGCTTGAAGCTCCGGAAAGTAAAATATTAATGAATATCAGAGATGAGACAGAAGCGGATTTCGGATTTAACTTGCATGATCAAGATATTTGGTATGCTGCCGGGAATTCAAAAAATCCGGCAACTTTATCCTTTTTGGCACCGGCATATAATACAGAAAAAGAAACAGATGAAAGAAGAAAACGCTCTATGATGGTAATTGTATCAATAAACCGAATGTTGCAATCTTTTATTCCGAATAAAACGGCAAAATATAATGATGATTTTATGCCGACTGCTTTCGGAGACAACATACAAAAAAGAGGAACAAGTACGATTTTGATTGAATCCGGAGGATATTACAATGATCCGGAAAGGCAATTTGTAAGAAAATTGAACTTTACCGGCATTTTACACGCCTTAAAAGTTATCAGCGATAAAAGTTTTATGAATGAAAATTCAGACAGCTATTATAACATCCCGTTTAATAATAAAAACAAACTTTTTGATTATATATTCAGAAATGCTTTGATAAACTCTGAATCCGGAGAGTATAGAGCAGATATCGGTATCAGAAGTCAGTCTTTGCCGGATAAAGATATTTTTGTTGTTGATGACATCGGAGATTTAAGCCAAAACTCCGGCTATATTGAAAAAGATATGAAAGCAGAAAATATTTTAAAAGTAAAGATCGGTGATGTTGCTGAATCATTGATAAATGAGTTTCTTTAGGAACGGATATTGAGTTAAAATTCTTATGAAAAACATACCTGATTGGAAAGAGATTGAACTTGATTTATATATATATGTTTTTATTGTAACAGTTACTTTTTCAGCTTATTATTTTCTTTCAAATTCCGACATTTTAAAAAAAAGGTTTATTCGAAGAATCGGTATTGAAAAAATAAAAGTTTATTGGGTTTTGTTTGAAAAACTGTTGGGCTTTTTATTTTTCGGTGTAATTCCCTTAACTGTCGTTCTTATTGTTTTTAATGAAAGTTTACTGACCTGCGGTATTTCTGCCGAAAACTTTCAACTTTCATTATATTGGATTATTGGGCTTTCACCAATACTGATATTATTGAGTTATTTTAATTCTAAAAAGAAAGATAATCTTAATAGATATCCTCAGATCAGAACATCAAAATGGAGTTTACAATTGTTTGTTATCAGTGCTTTAAGTTGGATACTTTATCTGTTGGCATATGAATTTATGTTTAGAGGATTTCTTTTGTTTGTTTCGGAAAGGAATTTGGGTTTTTGGGCTGCAATTATTTTAAATATTGTTGTTTATTCATTGGCACATATTCCGAAAGGAATTAAAGAAACTGTTGGAGCAATCCCTTTTGGTTTTGTGTTATGCATCATAACATTACAAACAGGAAATATTTTTGCAACTTTTGTTTTACATGTTGTACTTGCGTTATCAAATGAATGGTTTTCTTTAAAAGCAAATCCTGAAATGAGCTTTATTAAAAAACGCTGAATCAAGTTTAAAAAACTGTAGAACCAAAACAAATTCAGAACTCCTGACCCCATTAACACATTACCTCAATGATTAAATGCTTTAATGCTTCAATTCAATTTGCGACAATAATAATTACGACAGATCAGGAGTTCTGAAATTACTCTTCTCCCTTATTTAAAATTTCTAACTTTTCTTTGTACTTTTTACCGTACTGATCCCAAATTACCAAAAACATGGCTGTCAGCAACGGTCCTGCAAGAAATCCGATCACACCCAACCACATTAACCCGCCTAAACTTGCGATTAACGCCATAGCTGTATGCATTCCGCTTTTTTTAGCATCTAATTTCGGACGTATTAAATTTTGATTGATCAAGACCACTCCCGTACCGGCACCGAGAATGATTGCACCTGTTACATAATCGCCTGTTAAAAAATGAATAATTGCAGCAGGAACCAAAATACTGTTCGTTCCGACCAGAGGAATAATCGACAAACCTGCCATTAGAATGCCCCAGAAGACAGGAGAAGGAACATCAAGAACAGCAAATAATATTCCGCCGTATGTTCCTTCAATAATACCAAGCAAAAATGAATTAATGACAATACCGTCGGTAACTTTTTCAATATTGAACATCATTTCTCTTTCATCTTCATCTTTCAACGGGATGAGGTATTGTAAGCGTTTTATGAGAAAATCTCCGTCAGCAAACATAAAATAGAGCAGAAACAGAATAATAAAAACGTGTATAATAAAATAAGCCAAGCCGGTAAAAGTTCTTTGAAGTAAAGATACAGCAAATTCAGTAAGGGTACCAATAATTTCATCAACCTTCTCTTCAACATCTTCCCATTTTACATCATTTACATAATCTTCAACATAAGGAATTCCTGAAAACTGATCTTTTATTTTTTCTTCAGTTAATTGTTCTTTTATTGCCGGCCATTGATCTTCTAATTTTGAATAATTATCTCCGACCTCATTTGCTACAATCAATCCGATAAACATTACAGGGATAACTATCACTACAACTACCATAACCGTTGTTAGAGCAGCAGCTCTTTTTGTATTATCTTTAAATTTTTTTCTGAGCCAACGAAAAGGCTTTTTAAAAAGAATAACTAACATCAATGACAAAAAAGCATCTCCTATAAAAGGTTTAAAAATATTATAAAAGGCTATAGTTAATAAAATTAGGATCAAGAAGAAAAAAATATCTTGAAGAGAAAAGTTGAATTTATTCTTCATTGCTGTTTCTTTTTGTTACTTTAGTTTTAATTATATTTTGAATTTGTATGGGCCAAGTATATGCCGGCTCTGAATTTTTGTTATATTTTAAACTGACAATTCCGCTTGCATCTTGTGTAATATCAGATTGAACCAACATACAAGATTCATAATCACGTATTTCTGTCCCTTGCATTGTTCCTGTTAAATCATAAATAAAAAAAATATTTTTTAACGGAAGAATCTTGTTTTTATCTGTTTGTATATCTGAATTACATACAATTATATATGAATCATCTTTGACCTTTTTAAGGGTATATCTCTTATTCATAAAATTTAATATACCGGTTGAACTTGTATCGGCAAGTGTCCAACTTTCATTTAGTATAATATCTTTATCCGGGAAAGAAACTATTGGAATTAAGTCTTTCAAGGCATTTACATTGAACATGTCCTTGAACGAATTAAAAGTTTCCGTATTCGAACCCGTAACAGATTCAAATGATTCATAAAAAGCATCAAGGCTGTCAGTTCTGATGTGTCGCCCTTTATCAGATATTAGACAATAAATATCATTCCCTATTAATGAAAGATAAAGTTTCTCCAAAGGATTTTCCTCATCTTTTATGTTATCAGTATCAAAACTGTTTGTTTCCTCTTTTGCTTCAATGATTGTTTTAAATCGTTTGTATGCAATTTTAATATAGAAAGTTGAATCAGTAGGTTTTTCAATGATCTCAAATTCATATAATGATGAATCGGTTTTTTTTATGATTTGAGTTTCACCCGTTACAACTTGTGTGGTAACAGAATTTAATTCTCTTTCAATCGAATATTTATCACCTTTTTCTAATACCAATTGCAAGTTGATATTTTGTTGACTTATGCCGGTAAGCGGCAATATCAATAAGAGGAGAGATAAGGCGCGTTTCATGTTTCAAAGTTAATACAAAAAATCATTATAAGGATAACGTATTTTATGAATCTTAATAACTTCGGCGTATATTTTTTCTTTTAATTCATTAATATTCAGCTTTTTCTTGGCAGAAATAAAAACCGAATCGTTTTCATTAGCAAACCACATATTTTTCAGAACATCTAATGAATAATTCTCTTTAGTTTCAGGTGAGAGGTCATCTTCATCCTTTTTTATGTATGTATATGAATCTATTTTATTAAAAACGTTAAACATCTTCTTATTTCCGGCACCTATTTCTGCTAAAGTATTGTTTACAACGTCTATTTGTTCTTCAAAATTAGGATGAGAAACATCAACAACATGTAATAAGAGATCAGATTCCCTTACTTCGTCTAATGTTGACTTAAATGATTCAACCAAATTATGAGGTAATTTACGAATAAATCCGACAGTATCTGCACAAAGGAAAGGCAAATTTCCGATTACTACCTTTCTTACGGTTGTATCTAATGTAGCAAATAATTTATTCTCCGCAAAAATTGAAGATTTACTTATTAAATTCATAAGAGTAGATTTTCCCACATTAGTATAACCAACCAAAGCAACTCTTACTAATTTACCGCGATTTTTCCTTTGTACGTGTTTTTGCTTGTCTATTTGTTCAAGTTTCTTTTTTAATAATGCAATTTTATCTCTTACAATACGACGGTCTGTTTCAATTTCTTTTTCTCCCGGACCTCTCATTCCTATACCTCCTCTTTGTCGTTCGAGATGAGTCCACATACCTCGAAGACGCGGTAATAAATATTCGTACTGTGCTAATTCCACCTGTGTTTTTGCGTGCGATGTTCTTGCTCTGCTTGCAAAAATGTCAAGTATTAAATTTGTTCTGTCAAGAACTTTACATTTCAATTCTGTTTCAATATTGCGAAGTTGCGAGGGACTTAATTCATCGTCAAATATTACAGCATCAATCTCATTTTTTTTAATATATTCTTTTATTTCCAAAAATTTACCTGAGCCTACAAATGTTTTACTGTCAGGGAAATTACGCTTTTGGCTGAATTGTTTTTTTACAATTGCTCCCGCAGTAAGAGCGAGAAATTCCAGTTCATTAAGATATTCTTGCACTTGTTCCGAAGATTGCTCTTGTGTAATAATACCGACAACAACTGCTGTTTCTTGTTTGTTTTTTTCTTTTTCAATCATTGTCATATATAGTTTTTTTTTGCAATTATGATGCTGTTTTGTATTCAAACCTAAAATGAGTGATTATTAACTTCAATAATTCACTGAATTAATTATTAAAGCTTTCCTATAATAAAAAACAGCCGATATTCGGCTGTTCTCACAATTAAAATTCATGAAACAAAAACTCATTAACATTAATGATTTTATGTTTATGTTTAATTTAACTTAAATGTTACAGGAATTGAATACCAAACATTTACTTTTTTTCCGTTTTGCTCTCCGGGTTTAAATTTCGGGAGTTCTTTAATAACTCTCATTGCTTCATCATCTAATAAAGGATCTACACCTTTTTGAAGTTCTACTCTGCCGATTTTACCGCTTTTTGTAACTTCAAAACGTAAAAATACAGTTCCTTCAATTCCGTTTTCTCTTGCTACGGCAGGATAAACAACGTGATCTGCAACATATCGTCTTAATGCTAATTTACCGCCGGGAAATTCCGGCATGTTTTTAACATAAATAAAGATTTTATCTTCCGGTTCTTCATCTGTTTCTTCAAGGTCAATTTCTTCATCTTCGTCAAATTCAAAATCGAATTCTGTATCTTCATCAATATCTTGGCTGTTGTCAACAATCTCAATTATCTCAATTGTTTGTTGTTGCTGTTGTTCTTGAGGTTGTTCCGGTTCCGGTTCTTTCATATCTTGGCGTGTAATCTCCATCAATTCTTCTTCTTCGATATTTTGATCCAAACTAAAGTCAGAACCTTGTGAAGATGATGAATGTTGAAAAGCAGATACTAATGCTCCTAAACTGATAACTAAACTGATTGCCAGAAATAATAATTTGTATTTTTCCAGATTTGCTTTGGGATTTTTCTTGATTTCCATTATTTTGTGTTTTAGTTGTTAGATAATATTTATCCGAACATCTTTTGAGCGGATAAAGTTAAGATTTTTTTTTCATAATTAAAAAACTTATTCAAAGTGATTTTAATTTAATTTAAAAGATATTGGTACAGATAACCATACTTTTACCTTTTCGCCGTTTTGTTCACCCGGTTTAAAATCGGGTAATTCTTTAATAACATCAATTGCTGCTTCTTGCAAAAGCATATCAGACCCGCCGCCAAGGATTTCTACCTTACCTACAGCGCCTGTTTTTGTTACTACAAATCGTAAATATACAGTTCCTTGAATATTATTTTCTCTTGCAAGAGCCGGATATACAACATGAGTTGCTATATGTCTTCTCAAATCTCCGTGAAATATGGGCTTCTTTTTCACATATACAAAAATTTTATCTTCAGGTTCAAAAATTTCTTCAATTATAATATTTTCATCCGGTCCCGGAAAAACTATATCAAATGTGTCAATTGGTGTATATTTTTCAACTATTTGAATAAGATCAGTAATAATCTTTTTTGCTTTTGGTTCTATCGGTTCAGGTTTCGGAGGTTCCGGTATTATAATCGGAGGATCTATGGTTACCCCTCCTTCAAAACTTTCGCCCCAATCTTTTGCAATATATTCCGATTGCCGGTTAAAGGCAAATGTAAGTAATGAAAATGCTGTTATTAAACCAATAGTCAAGAGCATTGATTTAGACTTCTCAAGGTTTGCTTGTTTATTCTTTTTATTTTCCATATCGTTTGATTTTTAAGTCTAATTTAATTTGAATGAGATTGGTATTGAAAACCAAACACTTACTTTTTCGCCGTTTTGCATACCCGGTTTAAATTTGGGCAAAGTTTTTATAACATCAACAGATGCATCTTGTAATAATTTATCAACTGTTTTATTAAGGATTTCAATCCTTCCTATTGTACCTGTTTTGGTTACTTCAAATCGAAGATGAACCGTTCCTTGAATTCCGTTTTCTCTTGCAATTGCCGGATATACAACATGATTTGCCACAAAAATCTGCAATGCTTTTTTTCCTCCCGGGAATCTTGGCATAACAGCTGCATAAATCAAAGGTTCGCCACCCGTATCTTCAATAATAGGGTCATCTAAAATTAATGTGTCTTCGGGAGTCCAAAACACTATATCCTTAACAGTTGTTGTATCATCCACCATTATTAAAATATCTGCAAAAACTTTTTGAGGTGTCGGTTTCTCAACTTTTTCTTCTGTTTTTTCATCTTCAGGCTTTGTGATCTGAATTTTTTCTTCTTCAATATAAGGCTCATCGGTTGTTACTGCTACATACTCTTGCACAGACTCCCAACTAAAGGCAAAAACTAACAGTGAAATTGCCGTAATTAAACCGATCATTAAAAAGATCGACTTTGTTTTTTCGAGATTTGCTTTTAAGCTTTTTTTGTTTTCCATGTCGTTTGATTTTGAGTGGTTTATATTTAGTTTCCTTGTTTGTTTTTTCGTTTTGTTAACCTTTACGAGCGGTTTTGAACCGCTAAAAGGTTAATTAATTTTATTATTTATAAACATTACCGGTATTATTTGTTTTGTACTTATTGTTTTTCCGTTTACTTCTGCCGGTTTCCAGTTCGGCATGTTTTTTATTAATCTTAATGCTTCGGTATCAATCAAAGGATGTATGCTTCTTATTATTTTCGCATCTTTTATTTTTCCGGATTTATCAACTGTAAAACTTACGATTACTCGTCCCTGTATGTCTTTTCTTAATGCTTCCGGCGGGTACTGCATATTTTCTTTCATATATTGTTCAAGAGCATTTTCTCCTCCGGGAAATTCTGCAACTTTTTCTGTATTACCGGTCTCATCTACAGAATTATTGTTATTTGAATTCGGATTCGGAGGAATGATATCACTAATATCA
>JAUVIG010000356.1 GCA_030592825.1 Chlorobiota bacterium
CCGGTATCACTTTTATTATATGACTAACATTGTTTTTATCTGCAAGATGTTTTATCAAAGTACAGAATCTTTGATTTAATTCAATGGAATATATTTGTTTTGCTCCGTCTAATGCAGCAAAAACGCCTAATATTCCTGTTCCTGCTCCTGCATCAACAACAATGTCGCCTTTCTTTACCACATCTTCAATAGCTTGTTTCCATTGAGATGTTCTGTCAATATCATACAAGCAAAATGAAATTTCATAAGGCGTGAATTGAACATTAGTTGAGGGTTTATTTTCCATATTTGTATTTTGAACATTGAAATTTGTTATTTTGTTTATTAATTACAGGCAGGACCATATATTTTCTGTAGAATATCACGCATTATAATCAGCTTCTTCAACCATCCTTTTAAAATCTTGATGATTATTAAAAGAAAGTATTGATTTAACTGCTTTTTCTTTATTTAATCCCGTATATCGAAATGTTCCTCCTTGTATTGCCATTCCTTCATCGTCTAATCCGGCATAAATTGTTATATCCAAATCTTTTGCAAATTTCAGCACCTCAATTACACTGCTTAATTCAGGAGGTTGAAACCCAAATTTGATCATATTATCCGTTAAGCTGCAATCCTTTGCAATATATGTAGGATTTAAATGTAAGGATGTTTCAACTTTAAATTCTTTACTTAAGTCATATAATTCTTTAACACCGTTAACAGCTTCAACAATTCCTTCCTCTTCACTCAAACTGTAATGAGGTTTTAACATTATATAAGCTTTCAAAGAACAATCATTTTCTGCCAGCATTGCCATAAGTGTCCTTAATTTTTCAATGCTTAATCCTTTTTTTAAAACCTTATTACGAAGATGCGGATCATGTGTTTCATAACCTATACCAACTTCTATTTTAACTTTATTGCTGAACATATGTTTTAATGCTTTCAATTCCCAATCTTCCACATATTCGGGTCTGGTTTCCAAAGACAAAACTTGTAAATTCGGAAAATTGCTTGCCTTCAAAGCCAGATATACTAACGATCTTGTAGGCAGACATTCTTGATCAAGCACTGAACTTGCCGTGTATATAGAAACTTTGCCTATTTGATTAATTTGTTCTTGAGTATAATGTGAAATAATATAATCAATTTGAGCTTCAATATCAACAGCAGATACAGCATCTCCTCCTTCTGACATAGTCGGCAGAGAACAAAAAGCACATCTTCCGTATCTGCAAGGCCTCGTATAAAGTGCAAATACCAATTCTTTGCCGAAAGCACAATCTACATACCAGTGAAATAAAGGTTTTGTTTTGTCTTTCATATTATTAAAATAGAATTATTGAATAAGGATAATTAAACAAAAATAGACGAAAAAAACAGAATAAAAAAAGCAAATAGTATCTTTTAAATTCATTAAAATAAAAAAAAAATACAATTGCCTTGTATAACTATGTATTTTGTTATATATTTGCAGCATGAATTCTGAATTTGTAAATAAATGGACTTCGCAAGTGAAGAAAGGGACCTTGACTTTTATTGTACTCAATATTTTAAAAGGACACGAATATTACGGTTATGACTTAATAGAACAAGTCAAGAAATACACTGAAATAGAAATTGCAGAAGGAACTCTTTATCCTTTATTGAACAGACTAAAAAAGGAAAATCTGGTTACTTCAAAATGGGTAGAGCAAGAAACCGGAATACCGAGAAAATACTATACTCTGACAAATATCGGAAATAATACATTATCAGAAATGAAAATATATTGGAAAAAAATGGAGGAATCAATAAAAAAAATACAAAAATGAAACGAATTGATTTTAAAAATACTTCGGCACAGAAAATATATAATGACTATTTTAAAAGGATAGAAAGATGTTCAACTGTATTATCAAAAGAAGACAGAACTGATTTAATTATGGAGTTCAACAGTCATATATATGAAGGCTTACAAAAAAACACAGCAAAAGATGAACTTGAAGGATTATTGAATATATTAGAAAATTTAGGAATGCCGGAAGAAGTTCTGAAACCGTTAATTGCTGATAAAAAACTACGTCAAGCAACAAAAACCTTTAACCCAAAGCATGTATTTCAAGCAATAAAATTAAATATTAAAAACGGTATTGTTTTTGGGGTTTTCGGCTTACTTTATTTGTTTTTGTTTTCAACAATCTTTTTATTTATTGCCAAAATTGTTTTACCTAATAATACAGGCTTATTTTATAGTAATAATGAATTTCAAAGTTTCGGATTTGTTAGAGATTATAAAGGATATAATGAAGTATTAGGAATTTGGTTTATCCCTTTGGTATTAATATCTACAATTATATTATATCTTACGATTACACTACTCTTACGTATTTGGCGTAAAAAGTAGTTTTTTTATATATAAGCATAGTAAAGCTGTGTATATTTTGTTTAATTCTACTTTACGAAGTTAAAAAAGCTCTGAAAGAGCGAAATCAATAGCACAGGGCAACGCCCTGTGAAACAGGAACATCAGAAACATAAGCCCTGAAAGGGCGGCATCAACCGGATTTCGCCCTTTCAGGGCTTGAAGCAAGTTATTGCCTGTGTCATAGGGCGTTGCCCTATGTTATTGATTTAAGCCCTTTGGGCTTTTATTTAACTTCGTAAAGTAGAATTAATCTAAATATTTATGTAAATTACCGGCATAACCATTATTTTTTTACAGTTCCTTACTTTTTCTTCAAGATATGATTCATTATAACTTCGGTTTTTTCTTTTATTGCAAAAGTTTCTACAATAAGATCAGTTTTTTCATTAATGAATTTATCTGCACAACACATTGTTTTCAGATCGTTTAGGATGGAATCCGATAATTTAAATACTTCAGATAATATATTGTATTGATCAACTTCTGACTTTTGCGTATTTGCATTTAACAAATGTTTGTATAAAGTTTCGGCATCATTAAGAATGTTTTTAATATCTTTTTCTTCATACCCTGCATCTTTTACAGTTTTTGCAAAATATCTTAAATCGAAGAGATAAACATATGCTTTATAGCTGAGTTCCGATAATGTTATTCCCATTTATGCAGTATTTAGAATAGTCTGTTTGTTTGTTCTATAAAATTCAAAATTTCTTCTTGTCCTGTTTTAGTTATTGCTGAACTGATAATATATTCAGGCATCGACTCCCATGTTTTTAACATATGTTTTTTGTATGCCAGTATATTATCTTCCGATTTTTTTATTTTTATTTTATCTGATTTTGTAAATATAATAACAAAAGGAATGCCGTTAATACCTATTTGCTCCATAAATTCAGAATCGTTTTTTAGAGGTTCATGTCTGGAATCAATTAAAATAAACAGACACATTAAATTACTGCGATTCAAAATATAGTCTCTAATAAAATCTTTCCAAATTTTCCGATTCTTTTTTGAAGTTTTTGCATAACCGTATCCGGGAAGATCAACGAGATACCAGTTATCATTTATCAAAAAATGATTAATTAATTGTGTTTTCCCCGGTGTGCCTGAAATCTTGGCAAGTTTATTCCTGCCTGTAATCATATTTATTAAGGATGATTTACCGACATTAGATCTGCCGATAAATGCATATTCAGGTTTATCCGGTTTCGGACATTTCTTATAATCTGTATTGCTGATAATAAATTCAGCTGTTTTTATTTTCATTATCCTTTTTTAATGCCGTAAAATTAAAGTATTTCCCGTTAAAAAGGAAAAAAGGGGAAGTATAGTTTGACAAATATACAGAATAATAATTTTGTTGAAAACTAATTGTAGAGAAAAACCTTGTCGCAGACAGGTCTGATGAACCGCCGTTTACAGCCTGTCCCGAAGCATTTTGGAAAGACCCGTACGTTCGGTGGCCCCGAAATAAATACGGGATAAATAGTGAGAGGTGTACAGGTTACCGCTTGGTAGTCAGCCGTCTACTTGATTGGGCACCGGCCTTTTTCCTTATCTAATAAAAATCTTTAGTTCTTAAATGCTTATTAATGTATTGTATTTTTTCTTTAGGAATATCAATTTCAACTGCTGTTTTATACCATTGATTCACTGCTGATACAACTTCTTCTAAAATTTTATTGGCTTTTTTGATTCCAAATTTTTTAGCAAAGTTTAATAAATCGTCTTTAGTAAAATTATCGTATTTCCCATTAATTGATGATTGGTGTACATTAGTCCATGTTCCACCTGGACTATATGAAAAACAAATGTCATATGCCGGAGATATTTGCCAATTTCCATCCTTATTCATTAAGAATGAGAAGTTCTTTACATGATCATCATGATTTCTTGCAACAACATTGAACAACATACGTCTATATTGCTGTTCAAATTGTTTGTATGATAGTTGAAGCCTTTTCATAACCC
>JAUVIG010000312.1 GCA_030592825.1 Chlorobiota bacterium
AGAAATAAATGTTCATTACTGATATAATCGTTACCGAGCCTTACAGCTTCTTCTCTGCTGAAGGATAATACTTTATTTAATTGTTTTGAATATTTATTATTCATAGTTATTTTTTTTCTAACCTACAAAGTTATAAAAAACATTTATACTTATATAATATTGTTTTTAACAATAATTAAGCGATTACCATGAGATAATCGCTTAACTTCTTATAATTTTTAGTAAAATGTACTAATTATTCATTATCCTTTTCTTCATTTGAAACACTGTTTACTTCTGACTTATCGTCAGTATCTTTCTCCACTTCTTCAGAAGATTTGTCTTCATCAAATTCCAAAATATTATTTTCTGCCAGAATGTTATACCACTTTATAACCTTTTTAATATCAGAAATATATACTCTGTCTTTGTCGTATTCAGGCAAAACTTCTTCAAAGTATTTTTTTAGTTCAGAAGTACCGGATTTATCACTAATTGTAACTTTACCGTCTTCTTTATCAAATATCTTTTTTAATACATCTTCCAATTTAATATCTTCATCTGTTGTGAATATAGATATATCATTTAAGGTGCTTATTTGATCAGAAGCAAAAGCACTTGACCTTTTATTATCTAAAACTGATTCAACAACAATACCTGTTTTTGATTGAGCTATATGCTTGTATAACCCGGGTTTTCCTGTTATTGCTAAAATTTTACTTAAATCCATAGTTAAAAAATTTGTGCAAAATTAAACCTAATTTTATATATTGGAAATTTTTGGCTGAATATTATTTAGGTTCTTTCTTAAATTTTCATAAATATTTAGTATTTGAGGAAGTACTAATTGCTTATTATCATTATTAATAATAAAATCTGAACGGTTAATTTTCTCATTATCACTAATTTGATTTGCTAATATTGCTTGAATATCTTCCTTTTTTAAATAGTCTCTTGCAATAATACGATTAATTCTGATATTTTCAGGTGCAATTACAGTTATTATAAAATCTACATCTTTATATGTACTACTCTCGAAAAGAATGGCAGTTTCTTTAATAACAAATTCAGAGATTTGCTTTTCTGTCCACTTATTGAAATGCAATTTAACTGCGGGATGTACTGTAGTGTTTACAAAATTTAAATTATTATTGTCATTGAATATTAGTTTTGCCAGCTTTTCTCTGTTAAGTTTATTTTTATTGTAAATATCATCCCCAAATTTATTTTTTAATTCGGTTATAATTTGAACATCATTATTCATCAATAATTTAGCTTCAATATCAGAATTGTAAACCGGAATGCCTAATGTATTAAATATTTTACAGATAATTGTTTTACCGCTTCCTATACCACCTGTTAAGCCAATGATTTTCATAATATTTTTTAATAGTGAAAAGTACTTTCACCCAAGAATTCTCTGAGTATGGAAGTTGGGGGAATTTCATTTTCTTTATTTATATCTTTAAAATAGGATAAAAATTTTAATAATCGTTTTGATTCGGCATATTCGGCATATTTCTGACAGATAGATTTTAAAAGAGGTTCAGCATATTTTTTTAATACAGCAAGTTCATATAAAAGAGCCGAATTAAACATTATGTCAGCCTCTTCTTGAAAAGGAAAAATATTTCTTTCCTCACCACGCCTTACACTATCCCATCTTTTTAAAGTTTCATAAGCACTGTAACCTCTATATTTATTATCCCTGATTATTCTTCTTAAAAGTCTGTTGTCAGTGGTCGGGATTCTGTTATGTCCGTCAATACCGATTTGAGTTAGTGCTGATATATAGATTTTATACTTAAATTCTTTGTCAATATTCAGAGTTAGTTTTGGATTCAGAGCATGGATTCCTTCGGCAATAATTATTGTTTCATCGTCTGCTTGCATAGTAGAACCGTCATAAAACCTTTTACCTGTCTCAAAGTTGAATTTTGGAATATCAATTTCTTTTCCTTCTTTTAATTCATTAAAATTTTTTGTAAAAAGTTCAATGTCTATTGCTTCCGGAGTTTCAAAATCATATTCTCCTGTTTCGTCCACCGGCGTATCATCACGGTTTACAAAATAATTATCCAAAGAAATTTGAATTGGTTTTAAATGGGCAACTTGTAATTGAACAGCCAACCTTTTAGAAAATGTCGTTTTACCGGATGAAGAAGGACCTGCAACTAATATTAATTTTATATTTCCTTTACTTTTAATTTTGTCGGCAATTTCTGCAATTTTCTTTTCATGCAGGGCTTCAGAAATTTTTATCAATTCTCCCTCATTACCGGTTATAATTTGTTCATTTAATCTTCCGACATTTGCTGTATTTAAAACTTTTACCCAGTGTTTATGTTCTTCAAGAATATCAAACATTTTATCCTGTTTCAAAAAGGGTTCTAATTTATCAGGATTTTTGCTTTGCGGAATTTTCAAAAGCATGCCGTCATATAATGGAATAAGATCAAAATTAAAAAGATAGCCTGTTGAAGGAATTAAACATCCGTAAAAATAGTCTATCATATTATCAAGTGTATAAACAACAGTATATAAAGCAGGACTTTGCTTAAACAGCTTTGCTTTTTCAGGAAAATTATTGGCTTCAAAAATTTCAATGGCTTCTGAATTCAATATATCTTTTCTTTCAAAAGGAATATCTGAATCAATGATTTTTTGCATTTGTAGTTTTATTTCAGCTATCAGTGAATCATTCTTTGAAAGATTTAATCCTTTTATTTCACAAAAATAACCTTTTGATACTGAATGTTCTATCATCAAATCCGCATCCGGCATAATATCCTTAACTGCTTTCATAAGTACAAAATATAAGGATCTGAAATACATCCTGACTCCGTCTTTATTCGTAATATCAATAAACTTTATAATATGCGGTTTATAAATTCTGTATAATAATTCTTTAATTTCATTATCAACCAATGCTCCGAGAATCGGATATTTTAAACTAATGCCAAAATCTTCTGCTATTTCATTCAATCTTGTACCGAATCCAAAATCTTTATTCTGATTCGTGTTTTTACAAACTATTTCCATCTCTTTTTTATATAATTTCAATACAATTTTACAACTTTTTTGCTTTTAGTATAAATTATTGCTTAAGAAGAGCATCTTTAATAATTTTCGCCCATATTGAATAACCTTTTTCATTCATATGAAGTTCATCTCTTGAGAAAATATCTCTCCTGATTTCTCCCATATTATCATACATATTATAAGTAATATCAATATAGTGAAGATTAGATTTCTCATTGCAATAATCTTTGATGTACATATTTGCTATTAACAATTTGTCTATGTATTTTTCTCTTGACGGTGATGGTTTTATAGAGATAAAATAAATATGTGTATTTGGAATATATTTTTCTGTTAATCTTACAAATAATTTGAAAGTTGATAATACAACATCAAGATTTAAGAAAGAAGCTGTAATATCATTATCACCTTCATATAAGACAATTGATGAAGGTTCATAAGGAATAACTATTCTGTTAAAATAATATATGGCTTCGGACATAGTTGAACCGCCAAATCCTCTGTTGATAACAGGAATAGGATACATATCTTTTTTAAGACTTGTCCATTTTTTGATAGTAGAACTTCCGAGAAATAATACTTGCCCTTTTTTATATCCGTTTAATGAATCTTTCTTTTCATATTTTATTATTTCAGATTCATATCTGTTAAGAAATGTCGTATCAAGATAATGCGACATTTCATTCATGTAAAAAATAGAATCTTCCTTTATGCTGTACTCACGATTATCACGATTTTGGTTATCGTTTGATTGTCCGTTTGAGTTACAGGCAAATATGAATGTTATTAATACAAATAATATATTTCTCAAGTCTTTTTTATTTTTTTGCAAATATATTCTGTTTTTTCCTTATTATTCTATTGATTTAATATTTTTACTGCATAAAAATTATTAAAATGACTTTAATTAAATCAGTATCAGGCATAAGAGGTACAATCGGCGGAAAACCGGGTGATAATTTAACACCGATTGATGTAGTAAAATTTACATCGGCGTATATTTATTTAATGCAAAAACGCTTAAAAAAATCTAAATTAAAAATTGTAGTTGGACGAGATGCCAGATTATCAGGTCCGCAGGTATTGAATTTGGTATTGGGAACATTATCCGGAATGGGTTCAGATGCTGTAAACATAGGATTAGCAACAACACCTACAACAGAAATTGCCGTAACTGAAGAAAAAGCTGACGGCGGAATAATTCTGACTGCAAGTCATAATCCTAAGCAGTGGAATGCTTTAAAATTATTAAATGAAAAAGGCGAATTTTTATCAGCAAATGACGGAAAGGAATTATTGAATTATGCAGAAAATGAATTTGATAAAATTGAATATGCTCAGATAAATTTAATTGGAAATGTTGTTGAAAAAGACTATTTGCAAAGACATATTGAATTAATTTTAAAGAATGAGTATGTAGATATCAATATAATCAAAAAGGCAAACTTTAAAATTGTAATTGATGCTGTAAACTCAGTAGGAGGAATTGCAATTCCGGCATTGTTAGAAGCACTCGGTGTAAAAAATATTATTAAATTATATTGTGAACCTACAGGTGAGTTCCCCCATAATCCGGAACCTTTGCCGGAAAACTTAACTGAAATTTCTAAAGTAATTAAAGAACAAAAAGCAGATGTAGGTTTCGTAGTAGATCCGGATGTTGATCGCCTGGCAATTGTAAATGAAGACGGATCTATGTTCGGAGAAGAATATACTTTGGTGGCAGTTGCTGATTATATATTATCTCAAAAAGTCGGCAATACTGTATCAAATTTATCTTCAACACGTGCTTTAAGAGATGTTACGGAAAAATACGGAGCAAACTATTCTGCATCAGCTGTCGGAGAAGTTAATGTAGTTGAAGAAATGAAGAAAGTGAATGCTGTGATAGGC
>JAUVIG010000046.1 GCA_030592825.1 Chlorobiota bacterium
TAAAAATCAAGCAGTTAACTGTTAGCTGACTTCAGTCAGCTTTCCTTAACCTGCCGGCTATGGACTTTAGCCCTCACGTAAGTAATTATTCAGGTTAGAAGTTTGAAAAAAAACTATCATGAAAAATGTGAAAGGTATGATAAAAGATATTTTAACAAAAGAAAATCTTTCCAAAGAGGATATTGTTTTTTTATTGAATTCAACAGGAGAAGACAGTATTGCTCTTTTTAAAAAATCTGCCGAAATCAGAGAAAAATATGTCGGAAATAAAGTGTATTTACGCGGTTTAATTGAATTTTCAAATATATGTTCTAAAAACTGCCTGTATTGCGGAATTCGGAAAGACAATAAAAAAGTAAAACGATACAATATTTCAGATGAAGAAATTATTGATGCGGCTCGGTTTGCTTATGAGAACAACTATGGCTCACTGGTTCTTCAATCGGGAGAATTACAGGGAAATGCGTTTACAAAAAGAGTAGAAACCCTTCTTAAAAAAATAAAAAAAATTTCAGATAATAAATTAGGAATCACCCTGTCGTGCGGAGAACAAACAGAGGAAGTATTCCAAAAATGGTTTGAAGCCGGAGCACACAGATATTTATTGCGAATTGAAGCATCAAACAAAGAATTGTACAAAAAATTACACCCTGACAACGGCCTCCATAATTGGGATGAAAGATATGAATCCTTAAACATTTTAAAAAAGACCGGCTACCAAACAGGAACAGGAGTAATGATTGGCTTGCCTTTTCAAACCGTTGAGCATTTAGCGGAAGATTTATTATTTATGCAAGAATCTGATATTGACATGTTTGGCATGGGTCCCTATATTGAACATGAAGAAACACCCTTATATCAATATAAAGAAAAACTGTTGTCTTTGGAAAAACGGTTTGAGCTTACAATGAAAATGATTGCCGTTTTAAGGCTTATGATGAAAGATGTTAATATTGCTGCTACAACAGCTCTTCAGGCAATTGATAAGAAAGGCAGAGAAAAAATCATCAAGCTCGGTGCTAATGTTCTGATGCCCAATATTACACCGGGAAAGTACCGTGATGATTATGCTCTGTACCAAAACAAACCGATAACTGATGAAAAAGCAGAAGATTATAAAAACTTCATTGAAGCCGGTATTAAAACAGCAGGATGCACAATCGGTTACGGAGAATGGGGTGATTCATTGCATTTTCTTAACAGAAAGAAATTGGACAATGTTTGAGTTAAAGATGCATCAACAGATTATCAGTCGTAATTATTGTAATAACTCAATCTGAAAGGGCTTAAAGAAATTTGAGTCCTTTTTGTATTTGTACAAAAATATTCTTTCAGTATAGTTTTGGTATTATTTTTCCTACTTTTACATTCAAAATTAAAACATTCAAGCCCTAATCATGTCCTTATTCCAAAAATCAGTCATAAACAAATATCTTAAAAATCTTGATAACGAAAAAGTAAGCAAAGCTTATGAGAATTTTCAAAAGTTTTACGGTGATAAGTTGAGGTTGCACAACATCATGCAACTAAAAGAAGAAAACTATCAAGAAGGTTTTTTACGTGAAATATTTGTTGAAACACTGGGATATACAATTAATCCGGATAATAATTTTAACCTTACAACAGAATTCAAAAATTTTAATGATGCAAGAAAAGCCGACGGTGCAATTGTGGCAACAGCCACAACAAGGGGACATGTCCCCTTGACTATAAAAAAAGATGTCCCCTTGACCATAAAAAAAGATGTCCCCTTGACAAAAAAAGATGTCCCCTCGGCAAAAAAGCAATTGCTGTAATAGAACTAAAATCTACAAAGACAAAAGACCTTGAAAGCATAAAAGAACAAGCATTCAGTTATAAAAACAATCAGCCCGGATGCAGATATGTAATAACCTCAAATTTTCAGAGTTTACGGTTTTATATTGATGATGCTACCGAATATGAAGAATTTAATCTGTTCAATCTTAAAGAAAAGGACTTCAAACTGTTGTATCTTCTTTTAAGCAAAGAAAGTATTTTCAGTGATTTACCCGAAAAGCTGAAACAAGAAACCAAGTTTCATGAAAATGATATATCCGCTCAACTTTATACAGACTATAAACGATTTAAGAATAAAATATTTGAAAATCTTGTAAAGAATAATCCGAAATACGATAAACTTTTATTGTTCAAAAAATCACAAAAACTGTTAGACCGCTTTTTGTTTGTATTCTTTGCAGAAGACAGCGGATTAATACCGCCAAATGCAGTAAGCAAAATTATTGAGCAATGGAAAATGTTTAAAGAAAACGATGAGTATTTTCCTCTTTACAGCCGCTTTCAAAAATTGTTTTCACACCTTGACAAAGGATACACATACAAAACATGGGGAGAAATTCCGGCATATAACGGCGGACTTTTTCAAAATGATGAACTTCTTGACAGCACCGAGCTGAAAATTGATGATGAAGTTTTGGAAAAAGACAGCCTTATATTATCAGCTTATGATTTTAATACCGAAGTTGATGTAAATATTCTTGGGCATATCTTTGAACATTCACTTAATGAAATTGAAAACATAACTGCGAAGCTTTCGGCAACAGCCGAAACAATGGGACATGTCCCATTGACAAAAAAAAAAACCAAACGTAAAAAAGACGGCATTTTTTTTACTCCAAGATACATTACCAAATACATTGTAGAAAACACGGTTGGCACGCTTTGCAAAGAGAAAAAAGACGAATTACAAATAAATAATATTCTGATTGACGATAGTTTTCGTCGCACAGCGACATCAAGGGGACATGTCCCCTTGTCGAAGAAAGGATATAAACTATTTGACACTCTAAACACCTACAAAAATTGGATGCTGACATTAAAAATACTTGACCCCGCTTGCGGTTCCGGTGCGTTTTTAAATGCAATACTTGATTTCCTGATTGCCGAACACAAGCAAACCGATAATTTAATTGCTGAACTCACAAGCGATGCACTTGGTTTGTTCGATACCGACAAAGCCATTTTAGAAAACAATATTTTTGGTGTAGATATTAATGAGGAAAGTATTGAAATTGCAAAACTTTCACTTTGGTTGCACACTGCACAAAAAGGCAGAAAACTATCCGATTTATCCGGTAATATTAAATGCGGAAACTCATTGATTGATGACCCGGAAGTTGCAGGTGATAAAGCCTTTGATTGGAATAAAGAATTTCCGCAAATATTTAAGAAAAAAGATAAAGAAGCTTGGCATATAACATTAGCAACACACGACAGCAGGACTTCGCAACGCATGATTGACCATAAAGTTCGCCTGAAAAGAGACAGCGGAATGCGACCGAAAGCCGAACCGATATGGTTGGATACAGAAGACGAACTGTTTGTTACAAAACACATAGCCGAAATTATAAAAGAAGATAATCTGAATGTTACAGCATATAATATATGCGGCGACCATGTACACATGATATTGGTATGCGAAAAAGAAGAAATGCCGAAGATAGTCGGAAAAATAAAAGCTGTAAGTGCAAGAAAATATAATATAGAAAAAGGGATAACTATATCGGGAACTACTACGAACGAAAACGATACCATCGCAACAAGGGGACATGTCCTGTCGGCAGGAGGAAACGAGAGCGAAAGCGATACAACAAGGGTACATGTCCTGTCGGCAGAAGAAGACGAAAGCGAAAGCGATACAACAAGGGGACATGTCCCCTTGTCCTTGTCGGGAAAAGAAACGCCCCCGAAAACGAAAAAAAAATATAACTCCCTCTGGGTACAAAAATTCGGAAAGAAAAAAATAACGGATAAAGAGCAATACCGAAACACCCTAAACTATATCGAAAATAACCGAATAAAACACGAACTGCCTGAAAACAAGGACTTGCAAAGCATGGCAAAAGAAATAAGTTGCACGGCAAAACATGCTTTTCGTACGGAATATAAGGGTGGTTTTGATGTTGTGATTGGTAATCCGCCATATGGTGCAAAAATATCTAAATCTGATTTTAACTATTATAATTCTAATTATGAGACAGCTCATTATAAACTTGATACTTTCTCTTTGTTTATCGAAAAATCTATAAAGTTAGCAAAAACTAATAGATATGTTGGATTAATAGTTCCTTATACATGGCTGACAATACAACAACATTCAAAATTAAGAAAATATGTTTTATCATATGATTTACAACAAATCATTGATTTACCTACAAAAATATTTGCAGATGCTGATTTAGATACAGTAATAAGTATTATTAAGAAAGATAATTTGAGAGAATATGTGAAAATAGGGCATATTGAGAGTAATGAAATTAAACTATCAAATGAATTGTCTTTTGAGAATATTAAAAAATCTTCGGAATATTTAATTAATGTTAATCTTACTGACTTTGACTTCAAAATTATTGATAAAGTACAATCTGGTTCTGTTAAACTTACTGATTATTTTAATGTTTCACAAGGTTATATTCCATATCGAAGAAGTGATTTAATAAAAGTATATGGGAAAGAAGAAGGTAATAGAATTGTTGATGAAAGACTTTGGCATTCAAATGAAAAAAAAACAGTAGAATTTAAACAAGAAATTCAAGGAAGAGATATAAGTAGATATTCATACCAAGAGAGTTTCCAATTTATAAAGTACGGAAAACATCTAGCTGGATATGTAGAACCAATCTTTTTTAACTCCCCGCGTATATTAATAATGGAAGTAACGCGTGGAGATAAATACGTGTTAAAATCATGTTTTGTGGAAAGTGAATTTTATAATACACCATCAATCATAAATATTATAAATCCCAATAATGAAATTGACAGCCTCAAATATTTATTAATTGGCATAAATTCAAGTTTGTTTTCTTGGTATCATAAAAAAATTCATCCAAAAGCTAATGCTCAAACATCTATTCCCAAAATATTAGTAACTGACGTAAAAAAGTTGCCTTTTAAAAATGTTAACAAAGAAAAGCAAGAACCTTTTATAGAAAAGGCAGATTTAATGCTTTCCCTAAACAAAGAATTACAAAACAAATCAGATAAATTCATAAAACGCATAAAAGCCAATTTAGAAGTAGAAAAAATAACCGGTAAACTGCAAAACTTCTACAATTTCGATTTCAAAACTTTTCTAACCGAAGTAAACAAACAGCGGAAGTCCGCCAACAAGGGGATACGTCCCCTTGCACTTGTACAACAAGATGAATGGGAAGACTACTTCGACACATACAAACAAGAAATAAACCAACTCCAAACCCAAATATCCCAAACCGACAAAGAAATTGATAAAATGGTTTATGAACTGTATGAGCTTACGGAGGAGGAGATTGGGATTGTTGAGAATTCTGTGAAATAATGAATAAATGATTCGTATATACTTTGATTGGAATGTAATAAGTAATTTAAACAGAATCATAGATGTTTTATTATAAAGAAAATGCTGTAAAAGAGTTTAAAGAAGTAATTTACAAAGAAGAAATAAGGATTTGAAACATTAAAAAGTAAATTTTCAAAAGAATATTTTATTTTTGTTATAGTTACCAACATAATCTTTCTAAATGTTCATAACTTGCATAAATACAGCAGTTCATTTGCATTATTATTGTAAAATGAAACGGGAGAAATTAAATAATTTCAAAATAATCAACCTGTAGGTTTACTTTTATGGATAATTATATTAACTTTGCAATTACAACAATAATAGAAAACAGCCTTTATGCTGTTGAATATAATAACACAGGTAATGATGAGTTCCATAATTTATTTGAAAACTGGTCCGATGTAGAATATCTTGAAGCATTCTTTGAAAAACATAAATCTGATTTACAAAGGGGATTTTATGGCAATATGCCGATTGAAGATGCAATATTTCAAACAATAAATGAAGCAGAAAAGCCTGAACAACAACTAATTGAAATTGCAGAAAAAGGAAAAACTGATGCTGTGCACAGTTTACAAACATTGTTTAAACCTCTGTATAATTATGAAAAAGCAATATACCCTATTCCGGAACACCAAAAAAGTAAAGCATATGGCTCGGATTTTAAAAGTTGGTTACGAATTTATGCAATCAGAATAGAAAAAAACACTTTTATTGTAACCGGTGGAGCAATAAAACTTACTGAAACAATGAATGACCGAGAGCATCTGCAAAATGAATTAGAAAAACTTGATTTAGTTAAGCAATTTTTAATTAACGGAGACATAATTGATAACGACAGTATTGTCGATTTCACGGAAATATAAAAGCTATGGCAAATATTGAAAAACTAAATAAAATTTCAACCGGTAAATCTAACTGGATAGATAAAGCCAAAGAAAGACAAGAAAACAAAGCTTGGTTAAAACATTCTCAAAAGATTGCCGTAAAAGTTTTACGAACATTACGAGAAATGAACATAAAGCAAAAAAAACTTGCTGAAAAAATAGGCGTTTCTCCACAGCAAATCAGTAAAATTATTAAAGGCAAGGAAAATTTAACATTAGAAACAATATCAAAATTAGAAAAAGCCTTAAATATTAATCTGATTCTGACTGAAAGCAAACCGGCAAAAACAATAAAAGAATACATCATAAAAAAAGAATTTGTTTATGTTCCGGTTTCTTATGCCGGAATATCAAAACCAACAGCACAGCAAAGAAAATCTTATGATATTAGTATGAATTATAACTTAAATATTGTTTCTGAAAAGTTTGTTACTTATGGAAAATGCTAAAAATAAACAAATAGGATTTCAATTAATAAATATAGCAACAGAGCAATTTGCAATTATTCAAGATGCATTTGATAAATCAATTAAAGAAATTACATTCTCTGTTAATATTGACTTTGGTGTTAATAAAGAAGAAAGAGTAATTGCTTCTGTTGTAAAAATACAATTTGAACAAAAAAAATCTACATTTTTAATAATTGAAATTTCAAATCATTACAACATTGAACAATCAGGATGGGATGAAATGAATACGGATGATAAGAATAAAATCATTATTCCGAAAGGCTTTGCAACACACCTGCTCGTACTGACAATCGGAACTTTAAGAGGTGTATTACACGCAAAAACAGAAAATACAGAATTTAATCAATTTGTTTTACCTACTTTAAATATTTCTGAACTTATACAATCCGATATTGAATTAACTTTCTAATAAAATGCAAACACCTTAAAGCCCCCCGTTCGGACTAGGCTCCTGCCTCGTTCGTAATATCCTGTCTTTTAAGGGAAAGGGTTTAAGCCCGTGTTCTGCCCAGTTAGTTTCGTTTCATAATATACCGGCGATGAAAAGAAAAAATACAAAACAAAATTATTTTTGCAAGTATTTTTTTATAAAACCAAGATTTTTTATAGTTTTGAAGTTGATGCTTTATATTTAATATAATGAAAAACAAATACCGAATTGATACTGAAAATAAAATAATAACAGAAACATGGGACAAAAAGGCTTCTCTTGATGATTATTTGTTATTAAAGAAAGCGGAATTATCTGATCCGCTTTATAACCCAAATTTTGATGTTATTAACGATTTACGTGAAGTTGATATAAAATATAATGAGGATGAACTCAACCAAATCATTAAATTTTTTCTTGATAATATTGACAAAATCGGGAAAAGAAAAAGTGCATTAATTACAAAAAATCCTGAACAAGTTGCCGGTTCTGTGATGTTCGGAATTAAAAGTAAATCTTTACCAATAAATGTTAGGGTATTCTCAACACCGGAAGCTGCTCTTAAATGGATTTCAGAAAAAAAAAAAAAGTAATAATCAACAAATCCTCGGCAAAATTATTCTCCCGAAATCATATCAATGATTCGGGTTGTTCCTGTTATGGTTTCTTTAATTATTTAACCAATTTTTAAATTCGTTAGAGCGTTTATGACTTATATAAATATCTTCCTGTACGCCGGGTGTTAATTCTATTTTAATTCTGCTTTTTGCTATTCTATACATGCTTTTTATAGAACTGATACTAATTATATATTTTCTGTTTATTCGAAGAAATTTTTCAGGAGAGAGTAATGTTTCCAATTCGTTAAGAGAATAATCTAATGCTGAATTAATATCATCTTTTGTTTTCAAAAAAACATTCTTCTCAAAAATATAGAAATATGCAATGTCATCAACATCAAAAACTTTAATTTTATTTCCGACAGATGTAACAAATCTTTTCTTGTATTTATGTTGACTGTTTTCAATGCTTTCGATTAAAGATGCGAAATTAAATTCTTCGTGTTTCTTTGTTTTAAATAATCGTTTATATTTGTTTATGCTATGTTTTAATTTTTCAATATCAACAGGTTTTAAAATATAATCAACACTGTTTAGTTTAAAAGCTTTTACGGCATATTGATCGTATGCGGTAATAAAGATAACCGGAGTAAGTACCTCAATTTTTTCAAATATTTTAAAACATAAACCGTCTGATAAATGTATATCTAAAAAAATTAAATCGACTTCGATATTTTGAAGCCGGTTTATTGTATCTCGTATTGTTCCGATTTTTTCAACTACGTTTATTGTATTGTCAATTTTATATAACAAACTTTGAAGATTATCGGCAACAAGTTTTTCGTCTTCAACAATTAGTACATTCATATTTCATTATGCTGTTAAGGTAAATTATAAACAAAAATGTGATTCAATTGTTGCATTGCTGAATTGTTAAATTGTTAAAAAACAGCAATGCAGCAATTAAACAATGGAACAATTTGATACTTTATTAATTCCAGATAATAATGAAATTTTTATACTTAAACTCTGCTGCTAAAACACTATAAAACTATCTTTTGTTTCTTTAAAATAGGTATTTCAGCAATAAATTCTTTATCCTTTTCGTAAAACATCGGTTTTCTGTCAGATATAAGTCTGTATCTTTCTGTTAGGTTTCTTAATCCTACATTAAAAGATTCTTCCTCATTATCAATTCGTTGTATGTTGTTTTTAACTGTAATATACTCATTTGTATTACTTATTTCTACGAATAAAGGGTATTTATCTGATATTTCGTTATGTTTTATGGCGTTTTCAATTAAAATTTGAATCGAAAAAGGTAACACATAATATCCTGAAACTTTTTCTCTTATGTTGTTCGCTATTTTTAAATTATTACTGTATCTCATTTTTTGCAGGAAAATATACGAGTTTACAAAATCAATTTCTTCTTTTATTTCCACAATATTTTTATCTCTGAATTCTAAAGTATATCTGAAAATATCAGACAGTTTATTTACAAAAATTACAGCTTTTTCGGGTTCAACCGGAATTATTGAAGACAATATACTTAAACTGTTAAATAAAAAATGAGGATTCAGTTGATTTTTTAATCCGTCCAATTGAGATTGAATAATTTCTTTTTCAAGTTTTGAAGATAAAACAAGTGATTCTTTCCATTTATTAAAAATAAAAATTCCTTCGTGTATTGATGTTGTAAAAAATGATACTAAAACTACAGCAACATGTACACCTGTCATATTTTGCCAATAGTTATCGGACAAACGACTGAAAGACAAGTGTATCAGATACAGCAAAGCAATTATAAAAACTGACAATATTGATAAATAAAGAAAATTAACCGCAATATGAATAAATATATTTTTCTCGAAAGGAAACCTATGCCAGATATAAGAAACAACTCTAATGCTTCCTTCCCAAAAGACAAAAGTCATAATTACCGAAATAACAATCCAAAGCAATAAACCTTTTATGTCTGATTTATCGTAAAAAATAACAGGCATAATAATTCCGATAAAGAATATGCTTATCAGGCGTATTAAATTGTCATTCAATTTTATTTTTATGCTTCTCAAAACTGTATTTTATATGACATTACAGGAAAAAACCCTGTTTGATAACTTGTTATTATTTCATCGCTGCCGGGATCATAGTCTTGTGAAAAAATATTTTTATGATCGGTTATATTCATTATTTCAACAGAAAATGTTTGATTTAATTTTGCTGAATTTTTCTTATACGAAATTTTAAAATCCAATCTGAAAAAATTATCATATTTATTTATATACGCATTATCATAATCGTATTCTGTCTTTCCGGATAATTCAGAAGCATCAAAATTAACAGGAATATAACGCCTTCCGCCGGCAAAAACATTTCTTAAATTAATGCTCAAAGTGTTATTATGTTTACCAAGCTGTACATTATATCCGCATAAAGCATTTATAACAAAATTACCGTTAAAAGCAGAATTTCGTTCTATATTATCACTTCCTTTATACTTTGACTCAAAAATAGAACTTGTAAGAAGAAAATAATAATTTTTACTCAAAAACTTTTCTATTGTCAGTTCTATTCCGTAATTTTTTCCTGTTCCTTCATTAACCAAACTATCAATTTTTTTACTATAAAAATCAGCACCGTAATTTATCATTGAAAAATATGATTCTTTTTGTTCAACCGGGATATTATACAGATATTGATAATATGTTTCAATTTTTAATCTTAAATTTTTTGTCGGTAAATAATCATATCCTAAAACAATTTGATGACTTTTTGAAAAACCCATATCTTGGTTTGTTTTAACATAATTAAAAGCTGCAGAATCAATCAAAGTTTCTGTAAAATAATTTATTCTTGCTTGTAATTGCGAATGCATTCCGTATCCAAAACTCAAAGATTGTTTTTCCGTAAGTTCTTTTTTTATACTTACTCTTGGTTCTATAGAATAGTCTCCGTTCAAATTAAATTGTTGAAAATGTATTCCTCCTGAAAATGTAAAATTATCTGAAAATTTGTAAAGCCATTTCAAATAAGATTGAAATAATCCGAGTTGCCCTTTAGTATTTGTCAAATTTATAAAATTATCAATATCCGATTCATAATATTCATCAAAATAACTGATTTCATATGTATCGTATGATAATCCGAGATATAAATTATTTTTCACATTGAGTTTTTTCGTCAACCTTCCTGAAAAAGAGTATTTTACTTCTGAATATTCATCATTGTAATATCTTTGGAAATTTCCGTCATCTTTTAGTGAATCCACATCATTTTTCGAGCGACAACCCGAAACTGTAATGTTTGTATTTAATTTCAATGTATTATTAAAAAAATATTTATGCGATAAACCTGTAACTCCCATATCAGAGCCGTAGTTTACTTTCGTTTTGTCAAGAACTTCCGATGTATATGCACCTCCGTCTTCTGCATCCTCATCTTTTACGGCTATTTTCATACTGCTTAAACCTCCGATACCAAAAATTGAAAATATACCCGCTTTAGATGTTGGAAAATTTAATTTGAATGATAAATCTTGATATTCAGGGATACCTCCATAGCTGTTAAAGCCGATTGCATCCATCAAATTCATCATAGTATATCGATAATTAATTAAATATGAAGCTTTTTTATTTTTTACAAAAGGTCCTTCGGCACCAAGTTCAAAACCGTTAAATCCGAATTGAGCCATATATTCTCTTTTTTTATTATTCCCCTTACGCATTTTTAAATCAAACACACCCGATATGGCATTTCCGTATTCAGCAGGAAAAGCTCCGGTATAGAAATCTGAATTTGTCAGTAAATTATTATTTAAAATAGATATAGACCCTCCCGTTGTACCAAGGGTCCCATAATGATTAGGATTAGGAATATCCACACCTTCTAATCTCCACAAAAGACCGAGAGGTGAATTTCCTCTTATTATAATATCATTTCTTTGGTCGCCTGCAGCAACAATTCCGGCATAATTTGATACCATACGGGCAGGATCGCCCCATGTTCCGGCGTATTTTTCAGTTTCGGCAACAGTAAAAGATCTTGCACTAACCAATGCAGTTTCATTTAAAGGTAAGTCTTTTCTTGAAAAGGCTTTAATTACAACTTCGTCTAATCTTATAATATTTTCTGTTAACTCAATTTTTAAAACAGTTTCTTTTCCGCTTGAAACATAAATATCTCTTAAAGAAACCGACTTATAGCCTATACAACTTATCAATAAATCACGTCTTCCTACCGGGATATTTTCTAATTCAAAATTTCCGTCAGAATCTGTAACAGTTCCTGTTTGAGGGTTTGAATTTACCAACATAACATATACTCCGGGCAGAGGTGCATTAAAATTATTATCAACAACACATCCTCTGATTGTTTGCTTATACTTTGATTGTGCAAAACTTGAATATCCAAATATAAAGACAAAAATCAAGATTAAATAAAAAGAACCAAACTTCTTCATAACATTAAACTATCAGTTAGAAATTAATTAAATATTATTGTAAAAATATATCTAACTGATAATTAAATAAAAAGAATTGTTCCGAAACAGGAAGATATTAGTCTGAAGACGGAAATACGGTGTTTGTAATTATTTACTGTATGAAATAAATAAATATTAGCATTGAATATTTAATATCTGAACGATTAACCCAATATTACATCAACAAATCCTCGGCAATTGCTCCCCCGAAATCATATCAACTATTCTCGTTGTGCCAATTGATGTTTTCAACTTAACTATTTTATCATCACTGTCTTGTACTTCTCCAATTATTGCTGCATCTTTGCCGTATTCACTTTTTTTCACAACTTCCAAAACTTTTCCGGCATCTTCTTCTCCCACAAAAATCAAAAGTTTACCTTCGTTAGCAACATAGAGAGGATCAAGGCCAAGCATTTCACATACTCCTTTTACATCTTCTCGAAGAGGAATCTTATCTTCATACAACATAATTCCTTTTCCGGAAGAAGAAGCAATTTCATTTAAAGCACTTGCCAAACCGCCTCTGGTTGGGTCTCTTAATACATTTATTTTATTTGAAATCTTCAGTATATCTTTTACCATATGATTTAACGGAGCAGTATCGCTTTCAATTTCAGTCTCAAACTCTAATCCTGCCCTTAAAGACATAATACTTATACCGTGATCAGCAATATTACCGCTTACAATTATCTTATCTCCGGGTTTGCAATTTTCAGGTGATATATTCACGCCTTCTTTAACATAACCAACTCCTGAAGTATTAATGAATATCTTATCTCCCTTTCCTTTTTCAACAACTTTGGTATCTCCGGTAACTATCATTACACCTGCTTTATCGGCTGCAAACTTTACGGATTGAACGATCTTCCATAAAGTCTCCATAGGCAAACCTTCCTCAATAATGAATCCTAATGAAAGATATTCAGGAACAGCACCGCAACAAGCCAGATCATTTACGGTTCCGTAAACGGCAAGTTCACCTATGTTTCCTCCCGGAAAAAATATCGGTTGAACAACAAATGAATCCGTTGAAAATGCCATTCTTCCTTTTTCAGAATTAAAAACAGCACCATCATGCATTTTATTTAAATAATCATTATCAAATTCTGAAAAAAACATCTTTTCAATTAATTTATTCGATAATGACCCGCCGCCGCCGTGTGCAAGCATAACTTTGTCATATTCCGTAATAGGAATAGGGCAAGTTGCATTTAGATTTAGTTTTTTTTTGCTCACAAGTTTCAATTTTTATTCTTCCGATTTCTTCAATAATTTATCAACATCTTTCAATAGTTCTTCTTCCTTTGATTTATAGCTTGAACTTTTAACAGAAACTTCTTTTTTATCATTATCCAGCCACTTTATCATCTTTTTGCAATAGAAATAATATCTGTTTTCTTCTTTTGTTATTTTTCTGTCATCGGTCTCAACATATATTGGAACGCTGTAATTTTCTGTTTCCTGAAATACAAAAAACAATTCATTATTCCTGAAATAAAAGCTGAATTTCATATTTCCGGTTTCTCCGTAATATGCAACTTTAAACAAATCAATTTTTCCGTTCTTTTTGTAAAATGTTATTTCACCGCCTTCTGTACTTTCATCAGGATAATCAACCATTGATTTTTCGTAACTGTTAATATTAGATGTCAACTCTTTATACCAAGTTTTGATATCAGCAATTTTCTCAGTTTGCGACCTTTGTGCAAAAAGGTTTGTTATCGAAATTAAAGAGATAAATAAAATTATTGTTTTTTTCATAATTCCCCTGTATTTAGATTTTCAATACTCATTTATTTTTTATAAACTTTCAGTGCTTCTTCTAAAATTTTCACAGATCGTTTCAAATCTTCTGTCTTTAATACATATGCCAAGCGTACTTGATTTTTGCCGGCATCGGGTGTAGAATAAAAACCTTGAGCAGGAGCCAACATAACTGTTTCTCCTTCATAGTTAAAATCTTTGAGTAACCATACACAAAAGTCTTCAGCATCTTCTACAGGTAAACTTAAAACAGAATAAAATGATCCTCTCGGCATTGGAGCAGATACTCCGTCAATTTTATTTAGAGCATTTATTACATAATTTCTCCTTCCCAAATACTCATCATACACTTCTTTAAAATATTCTTCTCCTGCTTGTAAAGATGCTTCGGCGGCAATTTGTCCGAATAACGGAGGGCTTAATCTTGCCTGTCCGTATTTCAATGCAGATTCAATAATTTTTTTATTTCTGCTTACTAAAGCACCTATCCTGACACCGCATTCGCTGTATCGTTTTGAAACAGAATCAAAAAGAACGGCATTCTCATCTATGCCTTCCATTTGCATTACTGAATAATGCTTATGTCCGTCATAACAAAACTCTCTGTAAACCTCATCTGCAAACAAATACAAATCATGCTTTATCACCAA